>NZ_JBHXSA010000003.1:0-168997 GCF_042716475.1 Streptomyces sp. NPDC058671
CTTTTTTAAAAAAAATTATTTTGGTGGCCTGGTTATTTTTTTTATAAGATCCGGGCGGGGCGCGGGGGCGGGTTTGTACCGCTATATCACGTCCACCCGGCGGCCGGGGGCCCCCGCGCGGGGGGCACCGGGCCTCGGTGATCAGCTACGAGCCTCGGTGATCAGCGATCACCGGTCGGCGTCAGTGCGAGTGGCCGTGACCGTGACCGTGGCCGTGGTCCGCCGGCTCCTCTTCCTTCTTCTCCACCACGAGGGTCTCGGTGGTGAGGAGGAGGGAGGCGATCGAGGCGGCGTTCTCCAGGGCGGAGCGCGTCACCTTCACCGGGTCGATGACGCCGGCCTTGACCAGGTCGCCGTACTCGCCGGTCGCGGCGTTGAAGCCCTGGCCCTTGTCGAGCTCCGCCACCTTCGAGGTGATGACGTAGCCCTCGAGGCCGGCGTTCTCGGCGATCCAGCGCAGCGGCTCGACGGCGGCGCGGCGGACGACCGCGACACCCGTGGCCTCGTCGCCGGTCTTGCCGAGGTTGCCCTCGAGGACCTTGACGGCGTGGACGAGCGCGGAGCCACCACCGGAGACGATGCCCTCCTCGACCGCGGCGCGGGTCGCGGAGATGGCGTCCTCCAGACGGTGCTTCTTCTCCTTCAGCTCCACCTCGGTGGCGGCGCCGACCTTGATCACGCACACGCCGCCGGCCAGCTTCGCGAGGCGCTCCTGCAGCTTCTCGCGGTCCCAGTCGGAGTCCGTGGACTCGATCTCGGCCTTGATCTGGTTGACGCGGCCGTGCACGTCCTCCGACTTGCCGCCACCGTCGACGATGACGGTGTCGTCCTTGGTGATGGTCACGCGGCGGGCGGTGCCGAGCACGTCGAGACCGGCCTGGTCGAGCTTGAGGCCGACCTCCTCGGCGATGACGGTGGCACCGGTGAGGGTGGCCATGTCGCCGAGCATCGCCTTGCGGCGGTCGCCGAAGCCGGGGGCCTTGACGGCCACGGCGTTGAAGGTGCCACGGATCTTGTTCACGACCAGGGTCGACAGGGCCTCGCCCTCGACGTCCTCGGCGATGATCAGGAGCGGCTTGCTGGCGCCGGCCTGGATGACCTTCTCCAGGATGGGCAGCAGGTCCTGGATCGAGGAGATCTTGCCCTGGTTGATCAGGATGTACGGGTCGTCGAGGACGGCCTCCATACGCTCCTGGTCGGTGACCATGTACGGGGACAGGTAGCCCTTGTCGAAGGCCATGCCCTCGGTGAAGTCGAGCTCCAGGCCGAAGGTGTTGGACTCCTCGACGGTGATGACACCGTCCTTGCCGACCTTGTCCATCGCCTCGGCGATGAGCTCGCCGACCTGCTGGTCCTGCGCGGAGAGCGCGGCGACGGCGGCGATGTCGGACTTGTCCTCGATCGGGCGCGCGGTGGCGAGGAGCTCCTCGGAGACGGCCTTGACGGCGGCGTCGATGCCCTTCTTCAGGGCGGCCGGGGAGGCGCCGGCGGCGACGTTGCGCAGACCCTCGCGGACCAGGGCCTGGGCCAGCACGGTGGCGGTGGTGGTGCCGTCACCCGCGATGTCGTTGGTCTTGGTCGCCACCTCCTTCACCAGCTGGGCGCCGAGGTTCTCGTACGGGTCGTCGAGCTCGACCTCGCGGGCGATCGTGACACCGTCGTTGGTGATGGTGGGGGCGCCGAACTTCTTGTCGATGACGACGTTGCGGCCCTTGGGGCCGATCGTCACCTTCACCGTGTCGGCAAGCTTGTTGACGCCGCGCTCAAGGGCGCGACGGGCGTCCTCGTCGAACTTCAGGATCTTCGCCATGGGAGCGGTTCAGCCCTCTCGGAATAGGGTGGAACGAACCGCGCCCCGGGGCGCCTGGAAGGGGCCTCGGGGCGCAGCTCTGAGCATCTGGTTCAGTGCTCGTACGTCGGTACTTCGGTACTTCGGTGAATTACTTCTCGACGATCGCGAGCACGTCGCGAGCCGAGAGGACGAGGTACTCCTCGCCGTTGTACTTCACCTCGGTGCCGCCGTACTTGCTGTACAGCACGATGTCGCCGGTCTGGACGTCGAGCGGCAGGCGCTCGCCGTTCTCGAAGCGGCCCGGGCCCACGGCAAGGACGACGCCCTCCTGGGGCTTCTCCTTGGCGGTGTCCGGGATGACCAGGCCAGAGGCGGTGGTCTGCTCGGCGTCGAGCGGCTGGACCACGATGCGGTCCTCGAGCGGCTTGATGGCAACCTTGGAGCTGGTGGTCGTCACGATCCGACCTCCCCCTTCGGAGATCACGGGGTTGACTGTCTGAGGTGGCGACCAGGTGGATCCGTCGTCGCGGGTGCCGGACCTGCCCGTCGCTGTGTTGGCACTCTCCGGTGGGGAGTGCCAGAGCCGAGACTATGACCGCGATTAGCACTCGGTCAAGCGGAGTGCCAATGACGCGCGATGTGGCGCTCCGGTCCCGGCAGGAGAACGGCGTCCCGGACCTCAGGGTTCCGCACGCGAGTTCGAGTCCCGGACGCCCGCGGCACCCTGCTCCGCGACCGTCGTCGCGTCCCGCGTCTGCGCCGGTCCCACCCGCTCCGCCGCCTTCCGCCCGAGCCGTTCGAGCGGGTCCACGGCCGAGGCGCACCCGGTGGCGGCGAGGAGCGCGACGGCCAGCACCGCTCCGGCCACCGACCGCCGCGTCCGGGACGGCGCGCGGCTCATACGTAGTCCTCCAGCTTGGCGACCGCGTACCCCTTGGCCGTGATCACGTTCATCACCCGGCGGATCATGTCGGGCATGGTCCCCTTCCAGTCGTCCTTGCCCCGGAAGTGGGTGAGCACGATGTCGCCGGGGTGCAGGTCCCGGTCCCACTCGCGCCACTCCATGTGGTCGGGGAACGCCTCGGACGCCCACAGCGGGACCGCCTTGACGCCGCAGGACCTGGCGGCGCGCAGGGTGTCCTCGTTGTAGTTGCCGTACGGCGGGCGGAAGAGCGGGGGGCGCTTGCCGAATCGTTTCTCGATGACGTCCTGCATGCCGCAGATCTCGCGCTTCTGCTGGCTGTACGACAGCCCCGGCAGGTACCGGTGGTTGAGGGTGTGGTTGTGCAGGGAGACCCCGCCCTCCTGGGACTTCTGCATCCGGGCGAAGTACCCGTAGTCGTCCTTGACGACGTAGTCGCTGATGAAGGCGCTGTAGGGGATCCGGAGTTCGTTCATCATCCGCAGCAGGGCGGGGTCCTTCTCGGCGCCGTCGTCGATCGTCAGGAAGACGATCTTCTGCTTGGTCGGCACGGTGGTGAAGACGGGCGGCAGGCCTTCGCCCGCCGTCTCGAAGCCCTTGCGGGTGGTGATCCGCGGCTTCACGGCGGGCGGGGCGGGCGCGTCGAGCGGGGTCCGGGCGAGGCCCCACTTCCTCGCGGCGACCACCCGGGCGGCGCGCTGCGCGCGGACCTTCTCGACGTACGCCGCGATCGCGCCGGACGCCTTCTGCCCCTGGGCCTGCTGGCCGGCGGCGGGAGCGGGGGCGCCCTTGGCCGGCTCGGTGCCGTCCCCGCAGGCCGTGGCGGCGGAGGCGAGGGCGGCGACGACGAGGGCGGCCCCGAGCACCCGGGACGAACGGCGCACACCTTTTGCCATCATATTTTCCTTTTGTCGTACGAGTCGTATCGCGCCGCATCCTGTCAGCGCGGACGCCCGTTCCCGGCCACGACACCGCCGTACCGCACCCCGCGTCCCCCGGCCGGCCCACACCACCGCAGGGCCCACAATGGGACGGGTGACCGACCTCGCCTCCTTCGCCCCCCTGCTCGGCCCCGAGGGTCAGACCCTCCTCACCGCCCTGCGCGACTACGACCCCGCCCGGGAACTGGCGGTCGCCTCCCGGCTGCGCCGCGACCACTCCGCGGAGCTGGTCACGGCGGCGATCGGGCAGGCACGGCTGCGGCAGCGGGCGGTCGCCAAGTTCGGCGCGGAGGACGCGTACCGGATGTACTTCACCCCGAACGGCGTCGAGCAGTCGACCCGCGCCTCGGTCGGCGCCCACCGGGCGGCCCGGCTGAAGGCGCTCGGCGTCCGCGGCGTCGCCGACCTCTGCTCGGGGATCGGCGGCGACGCGATCGCCCTGGCCCGCGCCGGGATCTCCGTCCTCGCCGTCGACCGCGACCCGCTGACCGCCGAGGCCGCCCGCGCCAACGCCGAGGCGCTCGGCCTCGCGGAGCTGATCGAGGTGCGGTGCGCGGACGTCACCGACATCGACACCGCGCCGTACGACGCGGTCTTCGTCGACCCGGCGCGGCGCGGCGGCCGGGGCCGCGTCTTCGACCCGGAGGCGTACTCCCCGCCCCTGTCCTGGGCGGTCCAGGCGGCCCGCAGGGCCCCGCACGCGGCCCTGAAGGTGGCTCCGGGCATCCCGCACGAGGCGGTGCCCGAGGAGGCCGAGGCCGAGTGGATCTCGGACGGCGGGGACGTCAAGGAGGCGGTCCTCTGGTTCGGTACGGAGCCGGGCGCCCGCCGGGCCACCCTGCTACCCTCGGGCGCGGCCCTCGCCGGCCGGGGCCTGCCCGACCCGGCGGTCCGCCCGGTCGGCCGCTACCTCTACGAGCCGGACGGCGCCGTCATCCGCGCGCACCTGGTCGCCGAGGTGGCGGAGGAGGTGGGAGGCGGCCTGATCGACGCGACGATCGCGTACGTCACGGCGGACGCGCTCGTCCCCACCCCGTACGCCGCCGCCTACGAGATCACCGACGAACTCCCGTTCAACCTGAAGAAGCTGAAGGCCCTGCTGCGGGAACGGGAGGTCGGCACCCTGACGGTGAAGAAGCGCGGCTCCGCGGTGGAGCCCGAGGAGATCCGCCGCAGGGTGAGGCCGAAGGGCCCGAACGCGGCGACGGTCCTGCTCACGCGGGTGGCCGGCGCCCCGACGATGCTGATCGGCCACCCGGCCGCCCGTCGGTGACCCCGGCCGAGCGCCCCCCTACGCGCCCCCGAGCGCCCGCGCCTTCGCCCGCAGCAGCGCCCGCTCGCCCTCGTTGCGGGTGAGGGCCGTGGCCCGCTCGAACTCCGCCCGCGCCTCCGCCTCACGCCCGAGCCGGGCCAGCAGGTCGCCCCGCACGCTCGGCAGCAGGTGATATCCGGCCAGGCCGGGCGCGGCGGAGAGGGCGTCGACGAGCGGGAGGGCCGCCTCGGGGCCCTCGGCCATCGACACGGCGACCGCGCGGTTCAGCTCGACGACCGGGGAGGGAGCGAGGACGCCCAGCCGCCCGTACAGCGCGGCGATGGTCGCCCAGTCGGTCTCGTCGTACGAGGGGGCCCGCGCGTGGCAGGCGGCGATGGCGGCCTGGAGGGCGTACGGCCCGTACGTACGCCCGTCACCGGCCCGCTCCAGGGCGGCGAACCCGCGCAGGACGAGCAGCCGGTTCCAGCGCCGCCGGTCCTGCGCGGCGAGCAGCACCGGCTGGCCGTCGGGTCCGGTCCTGGCCGCCGTCCGGGAGGACTGGAGCTCCAGAAGGGCGGCCAGGCCCTGCGCCTCGCCCTCCCGGGGCGCGAGGGCGGCGAGGGTCCGGGCGAGCCGCAGCGCGTCCTCGCAGAGCCCCGGCCGCAGCAGGTCGTCGCCCGTCGTCGCCGCGTACCCCTCGTTGAAGATCAGGTAGATCACTTCGAGGACGGAACCGAGCCGCGCCGCCCGGTCCTCCCCGTACGGCACCTCGAAGGCGACGCCCGCCTTCGCGAGCGTCCGCTTGGCGCGGGTGATGCGCGCCGCGAGGGTGGCCTCCGGTACGAGGAAGGCGCGGGCGATCTCGTCCGTGCGGAGCCCTCCGACGAGCCGCAGGGTCAGCGCGGCCCTCGCCTCGGCGGAGAGCACCGGATGGCAGGCGGTGAAGATCAGCCGCAGCACGTCGTCGTCGATGTCACCGGGGCCCGGGGGCTCGGGGTCGTACGCCTCCTCGGTGAGCGTCCTGCCCACCTCGGCGAGCTTCCGCGCGTACGTCTCGCGCCGCCGCACGAGGTCGACGGCGCGGTGTTTGGCGGTGGCCGTCAGCCAGGCTCCCGGCCGCTCCGGGACCCCTGTCAGCGGCCACTGCTCCAAGGCGGCGACGAGGGCGTCCTGGGCGATCTCCTCGGCGATGCCGACGTCCCTGACGATGCGCGCCGCCGTGGCGACGATCCGCGCCGACTCCATGCGGAAGACCGTCTCCAGTGTGCTGTCCGGCGTCACGCCTCCCATGACAGCACACCCGGGGTCAGCCCTCCGGCATCTCCTCGACCTCGCGGACCTCCAGGCCGACCTTCCACTGCGGCGGGTGGACGGCCAGGAAGCGCTTCCCCCACTCGACGGCCTCGGCCATGTCCTTGCACTGGAGCATGGCGTAGCCGCCGACGACCTCCTTGGTCTCGGTGAACGGTCCGTCGGTGTACGACAGCTTCCCGTCCGACCAGGTGATCCGGGTGGCCTCGGCGGTAGGCCTGAGCCCGGCCGTGTCCACCATGGCGCCGGCCTTGCCGATCTCCTCGAAGAGCGCGCCCATGCGCTCCTCGAAGCCGGGGTCGGCGCTCTCCATGTCGATGGTGTTCTCCTCGATGCGGACGAGGGACAGGAAGCGGGGCATGACGACTCCTCGGGGGTGCGGTGGCGGGGCCGTTCCCCGCCGTCCACACATACGTCGAACGGGCCGGACCCGCATCGACACCACGCCCGGAGAAATCTCCGGGCGTCCCGGGCAAGGCCCTAGACGTAGTCCTCCAGGCGCGCCACCGTGAAGCCCTGTTCCTGGATGCGGCGCAGCATCGTGGCCGTCATCTCCGTCATCGTGCGGCCCTTGAGCTCGGACGGGCCCCGGAAGTGGGCCAGGATGATGTCGCCGGGGTGGAGCTTCCGGTCGCCGCGCTGGTACTGCATGTTCTTGATCTGCATGGACTCCCGCCACAGCACGATCGCGTCCACGCCGCACTCCGCCGCCGCCGCGCGCGTGGCCTCGTTCCAGTTGCCGTAGGGCGGGCGGAAGAGGCGCGGGGCCGTGCCGAACCGTTTCGTCAGCTTCGTCTGCTGACCGCAGATCTCCCGACGCTGGGCGTCCTGGGACAGGGTGCGCAGGTTCGGGTGGGTCAGGGTGTGGTTGGCGAGCCCGTGGCCCTGGGCGACGAGCGGGGCGAAGTACGCGTAGTCGCCGCGGATGGCCGCGTCCGTGAGGAACATCGTGACCGGGACATCGAGGTCCTTCATCATCGTGACGAACTCGGGGTCCTTCTCCGCCCCGTCGTCGATCGTGATGAAGACGATCTTCTCGGTGGTGGGGATGTCGCTGATGACGGGGACCGGCCCGCCGGGCGGCCGGACGACCGGCTTGGTCGCGGGCGGGGCGGGCGGCGCCGCGAAGGGCTTGAGCCCCCACTTGCGGTACGCGGCCGCCCGGTCAGGGGCGCCGGGCGCCTTGTCCCCGGCACCCGTCCCCGCCGACGGGGCGTCCCCGCGCGCCGACGGCGTCCTCGGAGCGGGTGCGTCGGGGTCCTCCGCCGCGCAGCCGGTCACCAGCAGGGCGACGGCGGTGAGGGCGGCCCACAGCGCGATCTTCTTCTTCACACGTGGTGGGATGCCCGCACCGGTCGAAAGGTTGCCCGGGAATCGACTATTCCACCGATTCGAAACGCCAGCGGTGGACCGGACGGGCGATCAGCTCCGCGTCCGGCTCCGCCAGCTCGGGCAACTCCGCGTCGAAGGCCGCCGCCTCCCACCAGGTGAGGACGAGGACCCGGTCCTGGGGCGCGCGGAGGATCTCCCGGCGCTGCGGCTCGCGGGCGAGGACCTGGGCCCTGGCCCACTCCAGGAGTTCGGCGCCCCGGCCCTGGGCGGCCCGCGCCTCCCACATGAGCGTCACGGTGGTCACGAGTACAGGTTCTCCTTGCTGACCTCGTGCACGTGATCGTGATCGTGGGACGCCCCCGGCACGTGCGGGTCCGTCACCGGAAGCGAGGAGTCCGCGGAGAGTTCCAGGTCGGAGGCCGGCCGGTTGCGGGCGACCATCTCCGAGCCGAGGGCCGCGACCATGGCGCCGTTGTCCGTGCACAGGCCGGGGCGCGGCACCCGCAGCCGGATGCCGGCCCGCTCGCAGCGCTCCTCGGCGAGGGCCCGGAGACGCGAGTTGGCGGCGACACCGCCGCCGATCATCAGGTGGTCGACGCCCTCGTCCTTGCAGGCCCGGACCGCCTTGCGGGTGAGCACGTCGACGACGGCCTCCTGGAAGGACGCGGCCACGTCCCGTACCGGCACGTCCTCGCCGGCCGCCCGCTTGGCCTCGATCCAGCGGGCCACGGCGGTCTTGAGGCCGGAGAAGGAGAAGTCGTACGCGGGGTCCCGCGAGCCGCTCAGGCCGCGCGGGAACGCGATGGCGGCCGGGTCGCCCTCCCTGGCGAGCCGGTCGATGACCGGTCCGCCGGGGAAGCCGAGGTCGAGCACGCGGGCGATCTTGTCGAAGGCCTCGCCCGCCGCGTCGTCGATGGTGGCGCCCAGGGGGCGCACGTCGGAGGTGATGTCGGCGGAGAGCAGCAGCGAGGAGTGGCCGCCCGAGACGAGCAGGGCCATCGTCGGCTCGGGCAGCTTGCCGTGCTCCAGCTGGTCGACGCAGATGTGCGAGGCGAGGTGGTTGACGCCGTAGAGGGGCTTGCCGAGGGCGTACGCGTAGGCCTTGGCGGCCGAGACGCCGACGAGCAGCGCGCCCGCGAGACCGGGGCCCGCGGTGACGGCGACGCCGTCGAGGTCCTTGGCGGAGATCCCGGCCGTCTTCAGGGCGCGCTCGATCGTCGGGACCATCGCCTCCAGATGCGCGCGGGAGGCGATCTCGGGGACGACGCCGCCGAAGCGGGCGTGGGTGTCGACGCTGGACGCGACGGCGTCGGCGAGGAGCGTGGTCCCGTGGACGATGCCGACGCCGGTCTCGTCACAGGAGGTCTCGATGCCGAGTACGAGGGGTTCGTCAGCAGCCATCAGTCATTCCAGCCATGGGTCGGTACGGACATCAGATCTCGGTCTCGGTTCCTTGAACGGTCAGTCGCATCACGAGGGCGTCCACGTTCCCGGGCTGGTAGTAGCCGCGCCGGAAACCGATGGGCTCGAAGCCGAAGCGCTCGTAGAGCTTCTGGGCCCGGGTGTTGTCCACGCGCACTTCGAGGAGGACCTCGTCGCACTCGAAGGCGGTGGCGTGCTGCAGCAGGTCGGTGAGGAGCCGGGCGCCGAGACCGGTGCCCCACTGGTCGCGGGCGACGGCGATGGTCTGCACGTCGCCGAGTCCGCCGGCCGCCGCGAGCCCGGCGTACCCGACGAGCCGTCCGTCCGCGTCCTCGGCGACGAGGTAGCGGCGGCTGGCGCGCGGTCCGCGCGCGTGCGCGAGCTCCGACCAGAACATCCCCGCCGACCAGGCGTCCTCGGGGAACAGCTCGTCCTCGAGGGTCAGCACCGGCGGGATGTCCCACCAGCGCATCTCGCGCAGCTCCACGGCCCCGGTCACTGGGGTGTGACCACCTTGTAGTTCTTCGGCACCTGCGCGTCGGGGCGGCGCAGGTACATCGGCAGCGGGTCGAGGAACCCGTCCCCGCCGGCCGCCAGCTTCTCCGCGGCGAGCCCGGCGAGCGCCGCCGCCGACTGGTGCTCGGGGTCGCGGGCGTCGGGGAAGGCGTCCGGGTAGAGGCGGGCGCCGGCACCGACGACGGGCAGGCCGGTGAGCCGTTCGGCGATGTCGGCGGGCCGGTCGACGGCCGCGTCGGTCACCCGCGTACGGGAGTCGTCGTAGCGCGCCCAGTAGACCTCCTTGCGCCGGGCGTCCGTGGCGACGGCGAACGGCTCGTCGATCCCGGAGGCGTACGCGAGGCCGTCGAGGGTGCACAGTCCGTGGACCGGCGTTCCGAGGGCGGAGGAGAAGGCCGCGGCCGTGACGAGGCCGACGCGGAGGCCGGTGTAGGGGCCGGGGCCGACACCGACGACGAGGCCGGTGACCGCGTCGAGCGTCAGCCCGGCCTCCTTGAGGACCCGGTCGACGGCGGGCAGCAGCAGCTCCCCGTGGCGGCGGGCGTCGACCTGGCTCGACGAGGCGATGACGGCCTCGCCGTCGTGGAGGGCGACGGTGACGGCGGGGGTGGCGGTATCCAAGGCGAGCAACAGCACGCGAACAGCCTACGGCTCCCGGGCACGGTGCCCGGCCCACCGCTCCCCCGGCTGCTACCGTCACCCTTCGATACGTTCGTACGAGAGGTGGGCACGGTGGCACGGAGCAGCTCGGGATTCGTGGCCGGGCTCACGGCGGCGGCGGTCGCCGCCGTCGCCTTCCTCGCGTACCAGGCCTCGGCCAACGTCCCCGCCGATCTCGCGCAGAAGCCGCGGACGCCGAGCACCGCCGCGCCGTCGATCTCGCCGAGCGGCGGCCCCCGGCAGCCGGCCGCGAACCCCCTCGCCGTACCGGCGAACTCGGGCACCGGTGAGCGGGTCGTCTATTCGCTCTCCGACCGCAGGGTGTGGCTGGTCGACAAGAAGGGCAAGGCGACCCGTACGTTCACGGTGATGCCCAGCACGGTCGATCCGGCGCCCGGGGCGTACGCCGTGACCTCACGCTCGGGCTCGGTCCGGGGCTCGGACGGCGTGCAGATCGAGCACGTGGTGCGGTTCGCGACGGCCCAGGACGTGGCGATCGGCTTCAGCGCGGCGGTCGACGGCTCGACGCCGAGCCCGGACCCGACGAAGAAGACGGGCGGCATCCGGATGAAGCGGGCCGACGGCGACGCGCTGTGGATGTTCGCGGTGATCGGCGCGAAGGTCGTCGTCGTCGCCTGAGCCCGTAGCGGCGGCCGGCGGTGGCAGCCCGCAGCGGGGCGGCGGCGGTGGTCGGCCGTCCGCCCGGGTCGCGGGCGTCTCAGGCGGCCTCGTGCCGCACGTCGGCGGGCTCGTCCCGCCGGTCCCCCGCGGCCTGCTCCGGCTGCCGGTTCCGAGGTGGCGTGGAGAGGGTGCGGGCGGCCGCGCAGGACGCCAGCAGGTCACTCATCGAGACGTTGTCCCCGGTGTGGTCCGCGCGCTCGGGCTTCGCCATGCATGCCTCCCGTAGGTTAGGTTCACCTAACCAGTCTGTGCCTCCATGTGACCACGGCACGTACGAACGGCGCAACACCTTCCCGACACGTTGTCGGAATCTACGTACCCGGCCGTCCGGATCGATCAGAGCGCGCCCAGGTCCTCGTCGGCCCAGCGCCGGCCGATCCCGCGCAGCACGACCGTGCGCCGGTCGTCGTCGGTGTCGCCGGTCACCCGGTGGATCAGGAGGTGCAGCCGGTCGTCGGTCAGCTCCTCGACCTTGCCGTCACCCCACTCGACGACGATCACCGACTCGGGCAGGGAGACGTCCAGATCGAGGTCCTCCATCTCGTCGAGACCGCCGCCGAGGCGGTACGCGTCCACGTGCACCAGGGCCGGGCCGCCGACCAGGGACGGATGGACGCGGGCGATGACGAAGGTCGGGGAGGTGACGGCGCCCCTCACCCCGAGCCCCTCGCCGAGGCCCCGGGTGAGGGTGGTCTTGCCGGCGCCGAGCTCGCCGGTGAGCATGACGAGGTCGCCGGGGCGGAGGATCTTCGCGAGGCTGCGGCCGAGCTCCTGCATCTGCTGGGGGGAGTCGACGGAGAGGGTGGCGCCGGAGACGGGCGGGTGCGCTGCTTCCATACCCGCCAATTTATCCGTTGCGCGGGTCCGGTTCCGCCGTGCACGTCGTCGCCGCCGCCTCAGGGACGGCCCCCGCCCGTACGAGCAGGTCCGCGAGGCGGTCGGTGACCACCTCCGGGTGCTCCAGCATCACCAGATGGCCGCCGTCCGGGACGATGACGAGCTCCGCGTCCGGGAGCAGGTCCGCGATGGCCTCGGTGTGGGAACTGGGGGTCACCAGGTCGTGGTCCCCGGCGAGCGCGAGCACCGGCACGTCACGGAAGACGGGCAGGGCGGCCGTCTTGTCGTGCTCGGCGAAGGCCGGGTAGAACGCGGCGACGACGTCGATCGGGGTCGACTCGATCATCCGCTCCGCGAAGCGGGCGACCGCCGGATCCACGTCCCTCGACGCGAACGAGTACTTCTTGATCAGCCCGGCGAACAGGTCCACGGTCGCCCTGCGGCCCCGCTCCACCAGCTCCGCCTGGGCGCCGAGCGCCCGCAGCACCCCCGGCAGGACCCGGCGGACGGCGTTGACGCCGGCGATCGGCAGGCCGTACGACACCTCCGCCAGCTTCCCGGCCGAGGTGCCCACGAAAGCGGCGCCGACGACCCGGTCCCGGACGAACTCCGGGTACCGGTCGGCCAGCGCCATGATCGTCATGCCACCCATCGAGTGCCCGACGAGGACGACCGGACCCTCCGGCGCGGCGGCGTCCAGGACGGCCCGCAGGTCGCGGCCCAGCTGGTCGATGGCCACGGGCACCGCGGCGGGACCGGACTGCGAGACGCCCCGGCCGGAGCGGCCGTGACCGCGCTGGTCCCAGAAGACGGTACGGACGAGACCGCGCAGCGCCGCCCGCTGGAAGTGCCAGGAATCCTGGTTGAGGCAGTAGCCGTGGCTGAAGACGACGGTGACGGGCGCGGGCTCCTTGCGCCCGAAGAGCCTGCGGCGACGGGCGGGCGGCGCGTCCGCCTCGACCTCGTCCACCTCGTAGTACAGGACCGTCGAGTCGTCGGCGAGGGCCCGGCCCGGGGTCCCGCGCACACCGCCGTACGGGCCGGTGGAGTCGAGGGCGAGCCGCGCCTTCTGGCGTACGGAACGGCCCACGGTGAGCCGCTCGACGGCGACCCCGGCGGCCGCACCCGCGGCCAGGACGCCGATCGCGGCGCCGGCGAACCCGGCGCGCCGCCAGCTGCTGGTACCGGTCGCCTCGCCCACGTCGGCCCCCCTACTCGCCCAGGTACACGCGCGGGACGCGCGCGCCGATCCGGGTGACGATCTCGTACGCGATGGTGTCGGCCGCCACCGCCCAGTCCTCCGCGGTCGGCTCGCCCCGGTCGCCCGGGCCGAAGAGCACGGCCTCGGCACCCGCCCCCGGCTCCTCCCCGCCCAGATCGACGACGAACTGATCCATGGCGACCCGACCCGCGACCCGGCGCACCGTGCCGCCGACGAGCACCGGGCCACGGCCCGAGGCATGCCGGGGAACACCGTCGGCGTACCCCAGCGGCACCAGCCCCAGGGTCGTCTCCGCCTCGGTGACGTAGTGGTGCCCGTAGCCGACCCCGTGCCCGGCCGGGACCCGCTTGACCAGCGCGACACTCCCCTTCAGCGACATCACCGGCCGCAGCCCCAGCCCGGCGGCGGTCCCCAGGTCGGGGCTCGGCGAGATGCCGTACACCGCGATGCCGGGCCGGACCATGTCGAAGTGCGCCTCGGGAAGGGTCAGGGCCGCCGCCGAGTTCGCGATGTGCCGCACCTCGGGCACGACACCCGCCCGCTCGGCCAGGTCGAGCATCGAACGGAAGACGTCGAGCTGGGCGGCGATCGAGGGATGGCGCGGCTCGTCCGCACAGGCCAGATGCGACCACAGACCGGTGACCCTGACCAGGCCGTCGGCCTCCGCCTTCAGCGCGGCCTCCACCAGCTCCGGCCAGTCGGCCGGCTGGCAGCCGTTGCGCCCCAGCCCGGTGTCCGCCTTGAGCTGCACACGGGCCGTCCCCCCCGTACGGCGCGCCGCCTCCACCACCTCCGCCAGCGCCCACATCCCGCTCACCGACATGTCGAGACCCGCCTCGATACCCCGGTCCCACGGATCCCCCGGCGCCCACAGCCAGCACATCAGCGGCACACCCGTGATCCCCGCCGCACGCAACGCCAGCGCCTCCTGCGGAGTGGCCGTCCCCAGCCAGTCCGCACCCGCCTCCAGAGCGGCACGGGCACAACGCACCGCACCATGCCCGTACGCGTCGGCCTTCACCACCGCCATCACCCGGACATGGGGGCCCACACGGGCGCGCAGCGTGCGGACATTCGCACGCAACGCACCGAGATCGATCTCGGCACGGGCTCTGCGGGGCAGCGGTGTCTCAGTCATCGCGCCCAGTCTCTCAGGTGCCGACTCCCTGCCACCCCGCGCCAGGGCCGTCGGCGACGGCGAGCCGCCCGACCGACGGCCCGGGACGAACGCCTTGCCGACTCCCGAGGGCCCCGGACCGGGGCCGTCGGGGACGGCGAGCCGCCCGACCGACGCCGCTGGACGAACGCCCCGCGTACCTCGGAGGCAGGGAGGCCCGGGGCGGAGGCACCCTGGGACGGCCTGCCCGGCCCAGGCGCCCCGAAGCGGGCGCCGCCCGGGCTCGGGGACGGAGTCCCCCGCCGCACGGCCCGCCCGGCCCGCCACGCTCGGGGACGGAGTCCCCCGCGGCCCCGGGGACGGAGTCCCGGCACGGCCCCGTCCCGCCAGGCTCGGGGACGGAGTCCCCTGGGGAAGCTTGTCCGCCCGCCCCCGGCAGGGCTTCGGGAAGGGGTGGGTGGGGTGGGGTCCCGAGCACGAAGGGGACTACCCGGCCTCGCTCACGTCCCGCCACGCCCCGCCCAGCGCCCCCGCCACCTCCGACGCCGTCACCGGTCCCCGGCCCTCCGAGGCCCGTCGGGCCGCCAGGCCGTGGAGGTACGCGGCGCACGAGGCCGCGTCCACCGGGGGCAGGCCCGCCGCCAGGAGGGAGCCCGCGAGGCCCGAGAGGACGTCACCGCTGCCGGCGGTGGCCAGCCAGCCGGTGCCGGTGGGGTTCACCCTTACGGGGCCGCCCTCCGGCCCGTACACCAGCGTCGTCGAGCCCTTGAGCAGCACCGTCGCCCCGAACCGCCCCGTCAGTTCCCGTACCGCCGCCAGCCGCCCCGCCTCCACCTCCTCACGGGCCACGCCGAGCAGCGCCGCCGCCTCTCCCGCGTGCGGGGTGAGGAGCGTCGGCGCCGGGCGGGCCCGTACCAGAGCGGGGTCCAGGCCCCGCAGCCCGTCCGCGTCCACGAGGACCGGAACGTCCGAGGCGAGGACCTCCGCCACACCGGGTCCGTCGCCGAGCCCGGGGCCGACCACCCACGCCTGGACCCGGCCCGCCGCGGCCGGCGGCCCCGCGTGGACGAGGGTCTCCGGGTGCCGGGCGATCACCGCGTCCGCGGCGGGCCCGACGTACCGCACGGCCCCCGCCCCGCCCCGCAGCGCCCCCGCGACGGTGAGGACCGCCGCCCCGGGGTAGCGGGCGGAGCCGGCGACCACACCGAGGACGCCGCGCCGGTACTTGTCGCTCCCCGCGCCGGGCACGGGCAGCAGCCGCGCCACGTCCTGGTGCTGGAGCGCCTCCACCACGGGCACGCCCGGCAGTTCGTCGCCGAGTCCGATGTCGACGAGCCGCAGCGCGCCCGCGTACTCCCGTCCGGGGTCGACGAGCAGCCCCGGCTTGTACGTGCCGAAGGTGACGGTCACGTCCGCCCGTAGCACCTCCCCCGGCACCTCGCCCGTGTCCGCGTCGACTCCGCTCGGCAGGTCGACGGCGACGACGACGGCGTCGGAGCCCCGCGCGGCCCTGGCGACGGGTACGGCGTCGGGCCGGAGCCCGCCCCGCCCGCCGATGCCGGTGATGCCGTCGAGGACGAGGTCGGCGACGGCGAGCGGCTCGAACGGATCGTCCGCGACCCGGCCCCCCGCCGCCGCGAGGGCCGCGAGCCCGCCCTCGTGGGCGCGGGCGCCGAGCAGGACGGCGGTGACCCCCGCGCCGCGCCGGGCGAGCCGGGCGCCGGCGTACAGGGCGTCGCCGCCGTTGTCGCCGCTGCCCACGAGGAGGACGACCCTCGCCCCGTACACCCGCCCCTTGCCGAGGAGCGAGCAGCAGGCGGCGGCGAGTCCGGCGGCGGCCCGCCCCATGAGGGCGCCCTCGGGCAGCCGGGCCTTGAGAGCGGCCTCGGCGGCCCGTACGGTCTCCACGCGGTGAGCGGTTCGCATGGTCAGCAGTCTGCCGCAGTCGTCAGGCGCCTGCCGGGGGAAGCGGGACGACGTCCCCGCGACCACCCGCCACCCCGGGGGGCGCGGGTCGACGCCCCCGGGACCACCGGCCCGGCCCGCCCGGGGGACGCGGCTCGACGCCCCCACCCCACTCGCCGCCCCGGGGGGACGCGGCTCGACGCCCCCACCCCACCCGCCCCCCCGGGCACGCGGCTCGACGACCCTTTCCCGCCCGCCCCCGCACCCCGTCACGCCTCCGCGATGACCACCGCCGACGCCACCCCCGCGTCGTGGCTGAGCGAGACGTGCCAGGTCTTCACGCCCAGTTCCGCCGCCCGCGCCGCCACCGTCCCCCGCACCCGCAGCCGTGGCTGGCCGGTGCCCTCGACGTACACCTCGGCGTCCGTCCAGTGCAGCCCGCCCGGCGCGCCGAGCGCCTTCGCGAGCGCCTCCTTCGCGGCGAACCGCACCGCGAGGGACGCAGGCCCGCGCCGCTCACCGCTGGGGAGCAGCAGTTCCCGTTCGACGAAGAGGCGCTGGAGCAGCCCAGGCGTCCGTTCGATCGACGCGGCGAAACGGTCGATCTCCGCCACGTCGATCCCCACCCCAATGATCATTTCCCACTCACTCCACGGTCACGGATTTGGCCAGGTTGCGCGGCTGGTCCACCTCGTTGCCCCGCGCGGTGGCGAGCTCGCAGGCGAAGACCTGGAGCGGCACCGTGGAGACCAGCGGCTGGAGCAGCGTAGGCGTGGCCGGGATCCGGATGAGGTGGTCGGCGTACGGGACGACGGCGTCGTCGCCCTCCTCCGCGATGACGATGGTCCGCGCCCCGCGTGCCCGGATCTCCTGGATGTTGGAGACGATCTTGTCGTGGAGGACGGACCGGCCCTTGGGCGAGGGCACGACGACGACCACCGGCAGGTCCTCCTCGATGAGCGCGATCGGCCCGTGCTTGAGCTCTCCTGCGGCGAAGCCCTCGGCGTGCATGTACGCGAGTTCCTTGAGCTTCAGGGCGCCTTCGAGGGCGACGGGGTAGCCCACGTGGCGGCCGAGGAAGAGGACGGTGTCCTTGTGGGCGAGGGAGCGGGCGAGGGCGCGGACCGGCTCCATCGTCGCGAGGACCCGTTCGACCTCGTCGCCGATGCGGGCGAGCTCCCGGACGACGGCGTGGATCTCGTCGCCCCACTTGGTGCCGCGCACCTGCCCCAGGTACAGCGCGAGGAGGTAGCAGGCGACGAGCTGGGTGAGGAAGGCCTTCGTGGACGCGACGGCGACCTCGGGCCCGGCGTGGGTGTAGAGCACGGCGTCCGACTCGCGGGGGATGGTCGAGCCGTTGGTGTTGCAGACGGCGAGGACCTTCGCGCCCTGCTCACGGGCGTGCCGGAGCGCCATCAGGGTGTCCATGGTCTCGCCGGACTGGGAGATGGCGATGACGAGGGTGCGCCGGTCGAGGATGGGGTCGCGGTAGCGGAACTCGCTGGCGAGTTCGACCTCGCAGGGGATGCGGGTCCAGTGCTCGATGGCGTACTTGGCGATGAGTCCCGCGTGGAAGGCGGTGCCGCAGGCGATGATGACGACCTTGTCGGCCTCGCGGAGCACGTGGGCGGGGATGCGCACCTCGTCGAGGGTGAGCCGTCCCGTGCCGTCGATCCGGCCGAGGAGGGTGTCGGCGACGGCCTTGGGCTGCTCGGCGATCTCCTTGAGCATGAAGTGGTCGTAGCCGCCCTTCTCGGCGGCGGAGGCGTCCCAGTCCACGTGGTAGGCCCGTACGTCGGCGGGTGTGCCGTCGAATTCGGTGACGGTGACGCCGTCCCTGGTCAGCTCGACGACCTGGTCCTGGCCGAGCTCGACGGCGGAGCGGGTGTGGGCGATGAAGGCGGACACGTCGGAGGCGAGGAAGTTCTCGCCCTCGCCGACGCCGACGACGAGCGGCGAGTTCCGGCGGGCGCCGACGACCACGTCCGGCTGGTCGGCGTGCACGGCGACCAGGGTGAACGCCCCGTCGAGCCGCCGGCAGACGAGCCGCATGGCCTCGGCGAGGTCGCCGACGGAGGAGAACTCCTCGGCGAGGAGGTGCGCGACGACCTCGGTGTCCGTCTCGGAGAGCAGGTCGTGACCACGGTCCGCGAGTTCTTCGCGCAGCGCGGCGAAGTTCTCGATGATGCCGTTGTGGACGACGGCGACCCGTCCGGCGTTGTCGAGGTGCGGGTGCGCGTTGGCGTCGGTCGGCCCGCCGTGGGTGGCCCAGCGGGTGTGGCCGATGCCCACGGACCCGTCGGCCAGCGGCCGTTCCACCAGCTCCTTCTCCAGATTGAGGAGCTTGCCCGCCTTCTTGGCCGAGGCGAGCCCTCCGTCGGAGAGCACCGCGACCCCGGCCGAGTCGTAGCCCCGGTATTCGAGCCTCTTGAGGCCCGCGACCACCACATCAAGCGCCGACTGCCCGCCGACGTATCCCACGATTCCACACATGACGGAAGCGTAGGGCGGATGGCGCCCGGAGGGCCGGAGTCGGCGGGGTTCGACGGGTACGCGTCGGCGACCGGCGCCGGACCCTCGGCCCGCAGGGAGCACCCGGCGCCGGCCCCTCGGCCCCCCGGAGGCACCCGGCGCCGGACCCTCCACCGTTTCCGCGTGACCCACCCCACGACCCGCGGAGACCCACGACCGGCCCCGGACCCCCGACAATGGCCGTGTGATCACTTCGCCGCCACGAAGCCCCGACGGGGCCGGCCCCGCCCACGGCAACGGCCCCCCCGGCAACGGCGCCCCCGGCAACGGCTCCTCCCCCCGCCGTCCCTCCGAGGCGACCCCCTACGTCGACCTGACCCGGGCCGAGTGGAGCGACCTGAGGGACAAGACGCCGCTGCCGCTCACCGCCGACGAGGTGGAGCGGCTCCGCGGGCTCGGGGATGTCATCGACCTCGACGAGGTACGGGACATCTACCTGCCGCTGTCCCGGCTGCTCAACCTGTACGTGCAGGCCACCAGCGGTCTGCGCGGCGCCCTCAACACCTTCCTCGGCGAGAACGCGGAGCAGCGCGGCACCCCCTTCGTCATAGGGGTCGCCGGTTCGGTGGCCGTCGGCAAGTCGACGGTCTCCCGGCTCCTGCAGGCCCTGCTCGCCCGCTGGCCGGAGCACCCCCGCGTGGAACTGGTGACCACGGACGCCTTCCTCTTCCCGATGGAGGAGCTGAGGGCGCGGGGCCTGATGGCCCGCAAGGGTTTCCCCGAGTCGTACGACCGCCGGGCCCTGACCCGGTTCGTCGCGGACATCAAGGCGGGCAAGGAGGAGGTCACGGCGCCGGTCTACTCGCACCTGATCTACGACCGCGTGCCCGGTGAGCGGCTCGTCGTCCGCCGCCCGGACATCCTGATCGTGGAGGGGCTGAACGTCCTCCAGCCGGCGCTCCCCGGCAAGGACGGGCGGACGCGGGTCGGTCTCGCCGACTACTTCGACTTCTCGGTGTACGTGGACGCGCGCCCCGAGGACATCGAGCGCTGGTACCTGAACCGCTTCCGCAAGCTGCGCGACACCGCGTTCCAGAACCCGTCCTCGTACTTCCAGCGGTACACGCAGGTCTCCGAGGAGGAGGCCCTCGACTACGCCCGCACCATGTGGCGCACCATCAACAAGGTGAACCTCCTGGAGAACGTGGCCCCGACCCGCGGCCGGGCGACCCTGGTGGTCCGCAAGGGCTCCGACCACAAGGTGCAGCGGCTGAGCCTCCGCAAGCTCTGACCTTCCACAGGCCCCGGCCGTCCGTAAGCTCTTCCGCATGCTGCATCTCCGGATGATCGTCCCGCCCGAAAGCACCCAGACCGCGGTCAAGCTGATCGAGTCGACGGTCGGCACCACGCATCTGGTGGTGCTGCCGGGCGCGGCCCGGGACCCCGCGGGTGACGTCGTGATGTGCGACGTGGCCCGTGAGGCGGGCGACGAACTCCTCAGCGGCCTGCGTGAGCTGAGGATCGACCAGGACGGGTCGATCGCCGTCGGCGACATCGATCTCTCCCTCTCCAAGCGCGCGGACGCGGCCGAGAAGGAGGCGCCGGGCGAGGCCGCGGACGCCGTGCTCTGGGAGCAGCTGACGGAGGCGACCCACGAGGAGTCGTCGCTCTCGGTCACGTACTGCGCGTTCATGGTCCTGGCGACGATGATCGCGGCCTGCGGTGTCGTCCTGGACAACGCGGTCCTGATCGTGGGCGCGATGGCGGTCGGCCCGGAGTTCGGCCCGCTCGCCGGCGTGTGTACGGCGGTGGTGCGGCGCGCTCCGAAGCTTGCGGGGCGGTCGCTGATCGCGCTGCTCGTCGGCTTCGCGGCGGCGATCGCGGTGACGACCCTGTTCAGTCTGGGGATGGACGCCTTCGACCTGTTCACCAAGGAACGGCTGGACGCGGAACGCCCCAACACCAGTTTCATCTGGCAGCCGGACCCGTTCTCGTTCGTCGTGGCGCTGCTCGCGGGCGCGGCGGGCATGCTCTCGCTGACGTCCGCGAAGTCCGGCGCCCTGGTGGGGGTGGCGATCTCGGTGACGACGGTCCCGGCGGCCGCGAACGCGGCCGTGGCGCTGAGCTACGGCGAGGTGGGCCAGATGTGGGGGTCGATCGAGCAGCTCCTGCTCAACCTCTTCGGGATCATGCTGGCCGGGATCCTCACGCTGTACGCGCAGAAGCTGCTGTGGCGCACCCAGCGCGGCCAGTGGCGTCGCACGCCGAAGGCCTGAGCGCGCACTCCGGAGTCCCCCGTGCGCGGCGGAGGGCCCCCACCGTGCCGGTGGGGGCCCCCTGTGCATGACGATGCCTCAGAAAGCCTAGCCCAGTGCCGACTTCACGACGTCCGCGAGTCGCTGCGCGACCGCGCGGGCCTGCTCGATGTCCGCGGCCTCGACCATGACGCGGACCAGCGGCTCGGTGCCGGAGGAGCGGAGCAGCACGCGGCCGGTGGAACCGAGCTCGCGCTCGGCCTCGACGACGGCGGCGGCCAGGTCGCCGGAGGTGGAGACGCGCGACTTGTCGACGTCCTTCACGTTGATGAGGATCTGCGGCAGCCGCTCCATCACCGCGGCGAGGTCCGCGAGCGACTTGCCGGTGGCGGCGACCCGGGCGGCCAGCATGAGGCCGGTGAGGGTGCCGTCGCCGGTGGTGGCGTGGTCGAGGACGATGACGTGCCCCGACTGCTCGCCGCCGAGCGCGTAACCGTGCTCCTTCATGGACTCCAGGACGTAGCGGTCGCCGACCGCCGTCTGGACGAGGTTCAGGCCCTCGCGTTCCATGGCGAGCTTGAAGCCCAGGTTGGACATGACGGTCGCGACGACGGCGTCGCCGCGCAGCGTCCCGGCCTCGCGCATGGCGAGGGCGAGCACGGCCAGGATCTGGTCGCCGTCGACCTCGTTGCCCGCGGCGTCCACGGCGAGGCAGCGGTCGGCGTCGCCGTCGTGGGCGATGCCGAGGTCGGCGCCGTGCTCGACGACGGCGGCCTTGAGCAGCTCCAGGTGGGTGGAGCCGCAGCCGTCGTTGATGTTGAGGCCGTCCGGCTCGGCACCGATGGTGACGACCTCGGCGCCGGCCCGGGAGAACGCCTCGGGCGAGACGCGGGCGGCGGCGCCGTGGGCCTCGTCGAGGACGACCTTCAGACCGTCGAGACGGTTGGGGAGGACGGCGATGAGGTGGGCGACGTACGTGTCGAAGCCCTGCTCGTAGTCACGGACCCGGCCGACGCCGGCACCGGTCGGACGCTCCCAGGGAGCGCCGGTGCGGTGCTCCTCGTACACGGACTCGATCCGGTCCTCCAGCTCGTCGGCGAGCTTGTGGCCGCCGCGCGCGAAGAACTTGATGCCGTTGTCGGGCATGGCGTTGTGGCTGGCGGAGAGCATCACGCCGAGGTCGGCGCCGAGGACGCCGGTGAGGTGCGCCACGGCCGGGGTGGGCAGCACGCCGACCCGCAGCACGTCGACGCCGGCGCTGGCGAGCCCGGCCACGACGGCGGCTTCCAGGAACTCTCCGGAGGCGCGCGGGTCACGTCCGACCACGGCGACCGGCCGATGCCCCGCGAAGGTGCCCGCCTCGGCGAGCACGTGCGCCGCCGCGACCGACAGGCCGAGCGCGAGCTCCGCCGTCAGGTCCGCGTTGGCCACACCGCGTACGCCGTCCGTACCGAAGAGTCGTCCCACAGCTGTCCTCCGAGAATACGTGCCCAAGCCGATGAAAGAACTGAAAGATGAAAGGTGCAAAAGGTTATGAAAAAACGCACGCCCCGACGGCACGGGCAGTGCCGCCGGGGCGTACGAGAGCAGACCGAGCAGGCGATTAACGCTTGCTGTACTGCGGGGCCTTACGGGCCTTCTTGAGACCGGCCTTCTTGCGCTCGACCGCACGGTCGTCGCGGGAGAGGAAGCCGGCCTTCTTCAGCGCCGGGCGGTTGTTCTCGACGTCCGCCTCGTTCAGCGCACGGGCCACACCGAGACGCAGGGCACCGGCCTGACCGGAGACGCCGCCACCCGCGATGCGGGCGATGATGTCGTAGCGGTTGTCGAGCTCGAGCACCTTGAAGGGCTCGTTGACTTCCTGCTGGTGCACCTTGTTGGGGAAGTAGTCCTCAAGGGTGCGACCGTTGATCTTCCACTTGCCGGTGCCCGGGACGATCCGGACGCGGGCGATGGCGTTCTTGCGACGGCCCAGGCCGGCGGCCGGCTGCGGGTCGCCGAAGCGGGACGCGAGCGACTCGGAGGTGTACTCACCCTCGACGAGCTCGGTCTCGGTCGTGTACTCCTCAACGCCCTCGAACTCGTCGACGGGGGTTTCGGGGGTGGTCTCGGCCACGATTCTCCTCAGATTTCTTTCGTTCTTAGGGGGTGTGGCCGGAACTACTGCGCGACCTGGGTGATCTCGAACGGGACCGGCTGCTGAGCAGCGTGCGGGTGGTTCTCGCCCGCGTAGACCTTCAGCTTCGAGATCATCTGACGGCCCAGGGTGTTCTTGGGGATCATGCCCTTGATGGCCTTCTCGACGGCCTTCTCGGGGTTCTTGGAGAGCAGCTCGTCGTAACGGACGGAGCGCAGACCACCCGGGAAGCCGGAGTGGCGGTAAGCCAGCTTCTGGGTCTTCTTGTTGCCGGACAGGTGGACCTTGTCAGCATTGATGATGATGACGAAGTCGCCCATGTCCATGTGGGGGGCGTACACCGGCTTGTGCTTGCCTCGGAGGAGGTTCGCAGCCGTGGTCGCCAGACGGCCCAGGACAACGTCCTGCGCGTCGATGATGTGCCACTGGCGAGTGACATCGCCGGGCTTGGGGCTGTACGTACGCACTTCGTAGCCTTCGCTTCTTCAGTGGATGGAGTCCAGACACACCTGAAGCGATCATGCAGCTTGGGCCTGCACTGCCGGGAACACGCCCGTATGCGAGCCACTGGTAACTGCTCCAGGGAACCTGCGTATGGCCCTTCGCGTGAGAACGACGAAGCCAATACGCATAACAAACCGCAACAGTACCCGCGCCACCCCCGAGGGGTCAAAACGCCGCAGGACACCAGGTCAGCGCCGCCGCTCAGCGCTCCCGCTCGACCCGCCGCTCGTCCCACACGGGCTCGCTCGTCTCCCGTACGACCCCGTCCGAGCCGAAGACCAGGTAGCGGTCGAAGCTCTTCGCGAACCACCGGTCGTGGGTCACGGCCAGCACCGTCCCGTCGTACGACTCGAGCCCGTCCTGCAGGGCCTCGGCCGACTCCAGGTCGAGGTTGTCCGTCGGCTCGTCGAGCAGCAGCGCCGTCGTGCCCGCCAGCTCCAGGAGCAGGATCTGGAAGCGGGCCTGCTGCCCGCCGGAGAGCTTGTCGAAGGGCTGGTCGCCCTGCCGCTCCAGCTCGTACCGGCGCAGCACCGACATCGCCCCGCCCCGGTCCTTGGCGTGCTCCGTCCACAGGATGTCGACGAGCGGCCGCCCGGCCAGCTCCGGGTGCGCGTGGGTCTGCGCGAAGTGCCCCGGAACCACCCGGGCCCCCAGCTTCCAGTCACCGGTGTGGGCGACCGACGGGTCCCCCGCGAGCAGACGCAGGAAATGCGACTTGCCCGAACCGTTCGAACCGAGGACGGCGACCCGCTCCCCGTAGAAGATCTCGAGCGAGAACGGCTTCATCAGACCGGTCAGCTGAAGGTTCTCGCAGGTCACGGCCCGCACACCGGTCCGCCCGCCGCGCAGCCGCATCCGGATGTCCTGCTCGCGCGGCGGCTCGGGCGGCGGCCCCGCCTCCTCGAACTTCCTGAGCCGGGTCTGCGCCGCCGCGTACCGGGAGGCCATGTCGTGGCTGACCGACGCCGCCTGCCGCAGGTTGACGACGAGCCTCTTCAGCTGGGCGTGCTTCTCCTCCCAGCGCCGCTTCAGCTCCTCGAAGCGGGCGAACCGCTCCCGCCGCGCCTCGTGGAAGGTGTCGAAGCCGCCGCCGTGCACCCAGACGTCCGAGCCGGCCGGACCGGGCTCGACCGCCACGATCTTCTGCGCGCCCCGGGACAGCAGCTCACGGTCGTGCGAGATGAACAGCACGGTCTTGCGGGTCTCCCGCAGCCGCTCCTCCAGCCACCGCTTCCCGGGGACGTCGAGGTAGTTGTCCGGCTCGTCGAGGAGCAGCACCTCGTCTGAGCCGCGCAGCAGCGACTCCAGGACCAGCCGCTTCTGCTCGCCGCCGGAGAGCGTCCGGACCTGCCGGAACTGCGCCTTCTCGTACGGGACGCCGAGCGCCGCCATGGTGCAGATGTCCCAGCCGGTCTCGGCCTCGTACCCCTGGACCTCGGCCCAGTCGCTGAGGGCCTGCGCGTACCTCATCTGCGCGGCCTCGTCGTCGACCGTCATGATCAGGTGCTCGGCGTCGTCGACGGCCTTCGCGGCCTCCCGGATCCGGGGCGGGGCCACCGATACCAGCAGGTCGCGAACGGTGGACTCGTCCCGTACGGAGCCGACGAACTGCGGCATCACACCGAGGCCGCCGCTGACGGTGACGCTGCCGCCGTGCGGCTGGAGCTCCCCGGAGATGAGCCGGAGCAGTGTGGTCTTGCCGGCGCCGTTGGCCCCGACGAGGGCGACGACCGCCCCTTCACCCACCCGGAAGGAGACGTCCCCGAGCAGGACCCTCCCGTCGGGAAGGTAGTACTCAAGATGTGCGGCCTCGACATGTCCCATGGGGTGCATTGTCGCCGCCCGGGTCGGCTCGGCCCAACCGGTTTAGGATGCGCGGCATGAGCTTTGGGGGACCGCAGTGGCCGCACGAGCCGCAGCAGCAGGGACAGCAGGGGTACGGACAGCAGCCGGGACCGCAGGGATACGGACAGCAGCCGGGGTACGGCGGCGGGCAGCCGGACCCGTTCCCGGGCGCCCAGGGCGGCGGGCCGACCCCGGACTGGGGCGCCCTGGCCGACGCCTCGGCCTCCCGTGACCGGCGCAGGCGCTGGCTGATGATCGGCGGCGGAGCCGTGGCCGCCCTCGTCGTCGGAGCGATCGTGGCGACCGCCGTGGTGGCCACCGGCAAGAAGAACGACGAGGCCAAGAACAGCGCGGTACCCACCGGCACGGTCTCCCCCACCGGCTCGCCGACCCCCGAGCCGACCTTCTCCTCGGTGGCGCCGCCGCCCCCGCCGAACCCGAAGGACTACATCACGGACCCGAAGAAGGACAGGGCCCCCCTCACCGCCGAGGGCCTCTTCCCGGGCAGGAAGCTGACGATGGACAAGCGCCCGTACAAGAAGGGCGCGACCTCCGCGACGACGGACTGCGCGGCCGTCACCCAGGGCGGCCTCGGAGCCGTCCTCAAGAAGAACGGCTGCCGGCGGGTGCTCCGCGCCACCTATGTGAAGGACGGCGTGGCGATCACCGTCGGCGTCGCCGTCTTCCCGTCGGAGGCCGCCGCGCTCAGGGCGAAGAACCAGGCCACGGGCGGCGTCGCCCCGCTGGCCGGCGCGGGCGTGGAGGAGTTCTGCCGCGCCACGGTCTGCCTGCGCCGCTCGAACTCGGTCGGCCGCTACGCGTACTTCACCCAGGCCGGCTTCACCGACGGCAGGAAGGTCACCAAGGCCCACCGGCCGGTCTTCCAGGCCAGCGACGACCTCGGCACCTTCGCCTTCAACCAGATCTACGCCCGCGGCAAGGCCCAGGCCTCAGCAGCAGCCGGCGCTCCCGGGGAGTGAGCGCTTGTTCCTGGCCTCCAGATTGCGGGCGGCCAGGAGCTCGTCGGCCGGGTAGCCGACCTCTTCGAGGGTGAGGCCGTGCGGCCGGACGACATGCACGGCGGAGTCCCGCACCCCGGCGGCGAGCACCTTGCCGGGCCAGTCCACCGGCCGGTGCCCGTCCCCGACGAACAGCAGGGCGCCGACCAGCGAGCGGACCATGTTGTGGCAGAAGGCGTCGGCCTTCACGGTGGCTTCCATCACCCCGTCGGGGCGCCGTTCCCAGCGCAGCTCCTGGAGGGTGCGGATGGTGGTCGCGCCCTCGCGCCGCTTGCAGTACGCGGCGAAGTCGTGCTCGCCGACGAGCGCGGCCGCGGCCTCGTTCATGGCGTCCATGTCGAGGGCCCAGTCGTGCCAGAGGACGTGCCCGCGCTGCAGCGGGTCGACCCCGCCGGGGTTGTCGGTGACGCGGTAGGCGTAGCGGCGCCAGACGGCGGAGAAGCGCGCGTTGAAGCCCGCCGGGGCCTCCTCCACCCTCCACACCCGTACGTCGTGGGAGAGCCGCCCTGCGAGCCGCCTGAGCAGCTTGTCGCGGTGCTCCGCCCACAGCTCGACGGGCAGGTCGACATGGGCGACCTGGCCGCGGGCGTGGACCCCGGAGTCGGTCCGGCCGGCCACGGTCAGCTCGTACGTCTCCCGGGACCGGGTCACGGTCCGCAGGGCGTCCTCGATGTCCCCCTGCACGGTCCGCCGGCCCTGGGCCTGCTTGGCCCAGCCGGAGAAGTCCTTGCCGTCGTACGAGAGGTCGAGGCGTACCCGTACGAACCCGTCCTGCACGTCATCGCTCACGCGGAGATCCTTTCAAACACACGGGAGCGGGCCCGCACCCCAGGGGTACGGGCCCGCACACGAGAACGTCGGAAAAACGCTTACGCGTCCTTCGACTCTTCCTCGGTGGCCTCGGTCGTGGTGGCCTCGTCGGCCTCCTTGACGGCGCGCTTGGTGGCGGCCTCGGCCTCGGCGACGGTCGCCTTCTTGGCGATCTCGCCCTCGACCAGCTCGATCACGGCCATCGGGGCGTTGTCGCCACGACGGTTGCCGATCTTGGTGATACGGGTGTAGCCACCCGGGCGCTCGGAGTAGCGCGGCGCGATCTCGGTGAAGAGCGTGTGGACGATGCCCTTGTCGGTGATCGACTGCAGCACCAGGCGACGGTTGTGGATGTCGCCCTTCTTCGCCTTGGTGATCAGGCGCTCGGCGACCGGACGCAGGCGGCGGGCCTTGGCCTCGGTCGTGGTGATGCGGCCGTGCTCGAAGAGCGACTTCGCCAGGTTGGCGAGGAGCAGCTTCTCGTGCGCGGCGGAACCGCCGAGGCGGGCACCCTTCGCGGGACGCGGCATGGTGTTTCTCCTTGTGATCTGCACCGGCCGTATGAGGTACCGGTGTCAGTGTCCGAGCGGGCGGTCACCCGTCGGAGACCCGCGCCCCCGTGAAGGGGCGCGGGAAGGTATCGATCCGCGGCTGACGCCGCGTGGGCGCGACCGGCCGAAACCGGCCCGCCGACGATCTGCTAGTACTGCTCGGTCTCGACGAAGCCCGCGTCCACGTCGTCGTCGGCGCCGAAGGCGTCGGCGGCGGCGGTCGGGTCGAATCCGGGCGGGCTGTCCTTCAGGGCCAGGCCCATGCCGGCCAGCTTCGCCTTGACCTCGTCGATCGACTTCGCACCGAAGTTGCGGATGTCGAGCAGGTCGGCCTCGGAGCGCGCCACGAGCTCACCCACGGAGTGGATGCCCTCACGCTTGAGGCAGTTGTACGACCGAACGGTGAGCTCGAGCTCCTCGATCGGCAGCGCCAGGTCGGCGGCGAGGGCGGCGTCCGTCGGGGACGGGCCCATGTCGATGCCCTCGGCGTCGATGTTGAGCTCGCGCGCCAGACCGAACAGCTCGACCAGGGTCTTGCCGGCGGACGCCATGGCGTCACGCGGGCGCATGGCCTGCTTGGTCTCGACGTCGACGATCAGCTTGTCGAAGTCGGTGCGCTGCTCGACACGGGTCGCCTCGACCTTGTACGTGACCTTGAGCACCGGGGAGTAGATGGAGTCGACCGGGATACGGCCGATCTCCTGGCCCGCCTGCTTGTTCTGCACGGCGGAGACGTAACCGCGGCCGCGCTCGACCGTCAGCTCCATCTCCAGCTTGCCCTTGCCGTTGAGCGTGGCGAGGACGAGGTCGGGGTTGTGCACCTCGACACCGGCCGGGGGCGCGATGTCGGCGGCGGTGACCAGACCCGGGCCCTGCTTGCGCAGGTACATCACGACCGGCTCGTCGTGCTCCGAGGAGACGACCAGCTGCTTGATGTTGAGGATGAGGTCGGTGACGTCCTCCTTGACACCCGGCACGGTGGTGAACTCGTGCAGGACGCCGTCGACGCGGATGCTGGTGACAGCGGCACCCGGGATCGAGGAGAGGAGGGTACGGCGGAGGGAGTTGCCGAGGGTGTAGCCGAAGCCCGGCTCCAGCGGCTCGATGACGAACCGGGAGCGGAACTCGTCGACGACCTCTTCGGTCAGCGAAGGACGCTGAGCGATAAGCATGTCTTCAATCCTTCAGTCGTGGACGCCCACTATTTGACGCCCGACGGAGTACTGCGTAGTGCGTACTGCAAGGGTACGGGCGGCACGCCTCCGAGGAGCCGTACCGCCCGAAAGCCCGTGTCAAGCAGCCCGTGCGTCAGACGCGGCGGCGCTTGGGGGGACGGCAGCCGTTGTGCGGCGTGGGGGTGACGTCCTGGATCGAACCGACCTCGAGGCCCGTGGCCTGGAGGGAGCGGATCGCGGTCTCGCGGCCGGAGCCGGGACCCTTGACGAAGACGTCGACCTTGCGCATGCCGTGCTCCTGCGCGCGGCGGGCGGCCGACTCGGCGGCCATCTGCGCGGCGAACGGAGTCGACTTGCGCGAGCCCTTGAAGCCGACGTGGCCGGCGGAGGCCCAGGAGATCACGTTGCCCGAGGGGTCCGTGATCGAGACGATCGTGTTGTTGAACGTGCTCTTGATGTGCGCGTGGCCGTGAGCGACGTTCTTCTTTTCCTTGCGGCGCACCTTCTTGGCAGCGCCCTGACGACCCTTGGGGGGCATCTATATCTCCTACGGGAGGTGGTCGGTCCTACAAGCGAAGACCGCTTGATAAAGCGTCCGCTGAGGACTACTTCTTGCCCGGCTTCTTCTTGCCGGCGATGGCGCGACGCGGGCCCTTGCGGGTACGAGCGTTCGTGCTGGTGCGCTGACCGCGGACGGGCAGGCCACGACGGTGGCGAAGACCCTGGTAGCAGCCGATCTCGACCTTGCGGCGGATGTCGGCGGCGATCTCGCGGCGGAGGTCACCCTCGGTCTGGAGGTTGGCGTCCACGTACTCGCGGATCTTGACGAGGTCTTCCTCGGCAAGCTCGCGGACACGGGTGGACGGGTTCACGCCGGTCGCGGCGAGGATCTCCTCGGACCGGGTACGTCCGATACCGAAGACGTAGGTGAGTGCGACCACCACACGCTTTTCGCGCGGGATGTCAACACCGGAAACGCGTGCCATTCAATGGCTCCTGTGTTCTCGGGGGTCTGCTGCAGAACCGCTCCCGGCCGCCGACCTCTCTGGATGCAGAGAGGTGGTACGTCCGGGTCCCCGGCCCCCGCCGGAGGTGCCGTCAGCCGTGGAACACGGCCCGACGGGCTCTGCGTATGTACGTGTTGCTACTGCGTCGCGCGAAGAACTGCGAAGGTGCAGGTCGGTCGGCGTGCGTCAGCCCTGGCGCTGCTTGTGGCGCAGGTTGTCGCAGATGACCATGACCCGACCGTGACGGCGGATCACCTTGCACTTGTCGCAGATCTTCTTGACGCTCGGCTTGACCTTCATGGGATGTCAGGTTCTCCGGGTCAGTGCCACCACCGCGCGCGGAGGCGGGGTGCGGGCAAGATCTACTTGTACCGGTAGACGATCCGGCCACGCGTCAGGTCGTAAGGAGAGAGCTCCACCACGACCCGGTCGTCCGGAAGGATCCGGATGTAGTGCATCCGCATCTTGCCGGAGATGTGCGCGAGGACCTTGTGACCGTTCTGAAGTTCCACCTTGAACATGGCGTTCGGGAGGGACTCGATCACGGTGCCCTCGATTTCGATGGCACCTTGCTTCTTGGCCACGCTTCGCCCTTCGAATCGGCTACCTTGATCGACTCTCGCCGCCGCATGCGGACACACGGGTACACGAGAGCCGACGCATCAGTCTACGACAGGCCCCAGGAAAAGACGAATCGGGAAGTCTGCCCACCCCGACTGATCCTTAGTCCCTACGGAGCCAGCGGGTCCGGAGCGGCCGTGACGCCCAGTTCCGCCAGCTTCGCCCTGCCGCCGTCGACCGCCGTCAGGACCAGGGGGCCGTCCTCCGTGAGGGCCACCGAGTGCTCCCAGTGGGAGGACCAGGTGCCGTCCGTGGTGATGACCGTCCAGTCGTCCTTCAGGACCTCGGTCGCCGGCGTGCCGAGGGAGACCATCGGCTCGATCGCCAGGCAGAAGCCGGGCACCAGCTTGGGGCCCTTGCCGCGCTTGCGGGAGACGTAGTTCAGCAGGTGCGGGTCCATGTGCATCTCGGTGCCGATGCCGTGGCCGCCGTAGTCCTCGATGATCCCGTACCGACCGAGGCTGTGGTCGCCGACCGCAGGCCGCGGCTGCCGCTTGATGTACGTCTCGATCGCCCGGGAGACGTCCACCAGACGGTTGCCGAGCTTCATGGCGGCGATGCCGGCCCACATCGACTCCTCGGTCACCCGGGAGAGCTCGATCAGCTCCGGCGCGTGCCCGGTTCCCACGAAGGCCGTGTACGCGGCGTCGCCGTGCCAGCCGTCCACGATCGCGCCGCAGTCGATGGAGATGATGTCGCCGTCCTTGAGGACGGTCTTCTCGTCGGGGATGCCGTGGACGACGACCTCGTTCACCGAGGTGCAGATCGTCGCGGGGAATCCCCCGTACCCCAGGAAGTTCGACTTCGCCCCGTGCTCGGCGATGACCTTCCGCGCGACCTCGTCCAGGTCACGGGTGGTCGCGCCCGGCACGGCGACCTCGCGGGTCGCCGCGTGAATGGCGGCGACGACCAGGCCCGCCTCGCGCATCTTCGCGATCTGCTCGGGGGTCTTGATCTGCACCATCGTGGCCGCGGCCTTTCCATCGGGTAAGGGGAACAGAACAACGATACGGCCGCGGCGCCCCTGAGGGGCACCGCGGCCGTATCGGACGAACCGGGGTTACTTCTTGAGCGCCGCCATCGCCTTCGCGGTGACCTCGTCCACCTTGCCGAGCGCCGTGATCGTCACGACCAGGTTCTGCGCCCGGTAGTAGTCGATGATCGGCTCGGTCTGCGTGTGGTAGACCTCCAGCCGCTTGCGGACGGTCTCCTCGGAGTCGTCCGGACGCTGGTAGAGCTCGCCTCCGCAGGCGTCGCAGACGTCCTCGGTCTTCGGGGTGTTGTAGAGCACGTGGAAGACGTGCGCGCTGTCGTTGCGGCAGGTGCGACGACCCGCGATCCGCTTCACGACCTCGTCCTCGGGGACCTCCAGGTCCAGGACCGCGTCGAGCTGCATGTCCTCGGCCTTCAGGACCACGTCCAGGGCCTCGGCCTGCGCCACGTTGCGGGGGAACCCGTCCAGCAGGAAGCCGTTGGCGGCGTCCGGCTGTGCCATCCGGTCCTTGGCCATCCCGATGGTCACCTCGTCGGGTACCAGGTCGCCGGCGTCCATGAACGCCTTGGCCTTCAGACCCAGCTCCGTGCCCTGAGAGATGTTGGCACGGAACAGGTCACCCGTGGAGATGTGCGGGATGTCCAGGTTCTTGGCAAGGAACGCGGCCTGCGTGCCCTTGCCCGCACCGGGCGGTCCGACGAGGACGATTCGCATCAGCGGAGGAACCCTTCGTAATTGCGCTGCTGGAGCTGGCTCTCGATCTGCTTCACGGTCTCCAGCCCCACACCCACGATGATGAGGATGCTCGTCCCGCCGAAGGGGAAGTTGGCATTGGCGCCACCGAAGCCTGCCAACGCCATCGTCGGCACAAGAGCGATCAGACCCAAGTACAGCGAGCCCGGCCAAGTGATCCGGTTGAGCACGTAGCTCAGGTACTCGGCAGTAGGTCGACCAGCCCGGATGCCCGGGATGAAGCCACCATACTTCTTCATGTTGTCCGCGACTTCCTCGGGGTTGAACGAGATCGCCACGTAGAAGAAGGCGAAGAACACGATCAGGAGGAAGTACGTGGCGATGTAGTAGGGGTGGTCACCCTTGACGAAGTGGGCTTCGATCCAGGTCTTCCAGCCCGCGGTGGAACTGGAGAACTGCGCGATCAAGGCCGGGATGTAGAGCAGCGACGACGCGAAGATGACAGGAATCACACCTGCCTGGTTCACCTTCAGCGGGATGTACGTGGACGTACCGCCGTAGGAGCGCCGGCCGATCATGCGCTTCGCGTACTGCACCGGGATGCGCCGCTGGGCCTGCTCGACGAAGACCACGAGGGCCACCATCACGAAGCCGATCAGGATGACGGTGCCGAACTCGATCCAGCCCTTGGCGAGCTTGCCGCTCTCCTTGATGGCCCACAGGGCGCCCGGGAAGCCGGCGGCGATCGAGATGAACATGAGGATCGACATGCCGTTGCCGATGCCGCGGTCGGTGATGAGCTCACCGAGCCACATGACGACACAGGTACCGGCGGTCATCGTGACCACCATGGTGGCGATGACGAAGATCGACGGGTCGGGAACGACCTGATCGGCGACGTTGCAGCCGCTGAACAGCGCACCGCTCTTGGCGGTGGCGACGAGACCGGTGCCCTGGAGCACGGCGAGGGCGACGGTCAGGTACCGGGTGTACTGCGTGATCTTGGCGGTACCCGACTGTCCCTCCTTCTTGAGGGCTTCGAGGCGCGGGATCACGACGGTCAGCAGCTGCAGGATGATGCTCGCCGTGATGTACGGCATGATGCCGAGCGCGAAGATGGTGATCTGCAGCAGCGCCCCGCCACTGAACATGTTGACCAGGCCGAACAGGCTGTTGTTGCCTTCACTGGCCTGCTTGACACATTGCTGGACGGCCTCATAGCTGACGCCGGGGACCGGGATGTGGGCCCCGAGGCGGTACAGCACGATGATGGCGAGCGTGAAGAACAGCTTCTTGCGCAGGTCGGGCGTCTTGAACGCCCGGGCGAACGCGGTGAGCACGGTGCCTCCTGCGACCCCCGCGCTATGCGTCAAGGGTGACGGTCTTGAGGTTCGACGATTAGGTATCGGTCATCAATTCCGTGCGGGCATACCGCACGGAGCCTAGACAGTGCACGCCACCTTACCGGCGACCATGCCCCCCTAGGAACGACCAATCGGGGATGCCCCTTTTGAGAGGCATCCCCGATCGGATGTTCAAGCCATCGAGTCGTCTCAGACGAGCTCGGTGACGGTGCCACCGGCGGCGGCGATCTTCTCCTTGGCGGAGCCGGAGACGGCGTCAACCGAAACCTGCAGCGCCACGGTGATCTCGCCGGTGCCGAGCACCTTGACGAGGCTGTTCTTGCGCACCGCGCCCTTGGCGACCAGGTCGGCCACCGTGACCTCTCCACCCTCGGGGTAGAGAGCGCCGAGCTTGTCCAGGTTCACGACCTGGAACTCGGTGCGGAACGGGTTCTTGAAGCCCTTGAGCTTCGGCAGACGCATGTGGAGGGGCATCTGCCCACCCTCGAAGCGCTGCGGAACCTGGTAGCGGGCCTTCGTACCCTTGGTACCACGACCAGCCGTCTTACCCTTCGACGCCTCGCCACGACCCACACGGGTCTTGGCGGTCTTGGCGCCCGGGGCGGGACGGAGGTTGTGGGCCTTCAGCGGGCTGTTCTCCGCCATGTCAGTCAACCTCCTCGACCGTCACGAGGTGGCGGACGGTGTGCACCATGCCGCGGAACTCGGGACGATCCTCCTTGACAACCACGTCGTTGACCTTCTTGAGGCCGAGCGAACGCAGGGTGTCGCGGTGGTTCTGCTTGCTGCCGATGTACGACTTCGTCTGCGTGACCTTGAGGCGAGCCATTACGCACCCGCCCCAGCACGTGCACGGAGCAGAGCCGCGGGGGCGACGTCCTCGAGGGGCAGACCACGGCGAGCCGCGATCTCCTCGGGACGCTGCAGGCCCTTGAGGGCCGCCACGGTCGCGTGCACGATGTTGATCGCGTTGGAGGAGCCGAGCGACTTCGACAGGATGTCGTGAACGCCGGCGCACTCCAGAACGGCGCGCACCGGACCACCGGCGATAACACCGGTACCGGGGGAAGCCGGCTTCAGGAGCACGACGCCCGCGGCACGCTCGCCCGTGATCGGGTGAGGGATGGTGCCCTGGATGCGCGGAACCTTGAAGAAGTTCTTCTTGGCTTCCTCGACACCCTTGGCGATGGCCGCGGGAACTTCCTTGGCCTTGCCGTAACCGACACCTACGGTGCCGTCACCGTCGCCCACCACGACCAGCGCGGTGAAGCTGAAGCGGCGACCACCCTTGACAACCTTGGCGACGCGGTTGATCGCGACAACGCGCTCAACGTACGCGGTCTTCTCGGCGGCAGCGCCACCGTCGCGGCCCTTCCGGTCCCGCCGCTCGCCGCCACCGGCACCGCTTCCGCGGCGCTGGGGTCCAGCCATTGGATTTACCTCTCTCTGTTACGTCCGTTAGTCCCGGAACCGGGGCTTAGAACTTCAGCCCGGCTTCGCGGGCGGCGTCAGCCAGAGCGGCAATGCGCCCGGCGTACCTGTTGCCACCACGGTCGAACACGACAGTCTCGACACCAGCGGCCTTGGCGCGCTCGGCGACGAGAGCACCGACCTGCTTGGCCTGCGCGGACTTGTCACCCTCGCCACCACGGATCGACGCGTCCAGGTTCGACGCCGACGCAAGGGTGTGACCCTTGAGGTCGTCGATGACCTGAGCGGTGATACCGCGGTTCGAACGCGTCACGACGAGGCGCGGACGCTCCGCCGTACCCGACACGTTCTTGCGGATGCGGATGTGGCGGCGAGCCTTGGCCGCACGCTTGTAAGCGTCGCCCTTGGCGATCTTCACACCGTATGCCATGGCTACTTACCAGCCTTTCCGACCTTGCGGCGGATGACCTCGCCGGCGTACTTGACGCCCTTGGCCTTGTACGGGTCGGGCTTCCGCAGCTTGCGGATGTTCGCCGCGACCTCGCCGACCTTCTGCTTGTCGATGCCCTCGACCGAGAACTTCGTCGGCGACTCGACCTTGAACGAGATGCCCTCGGGCGCCTCGATCAGGATCGGGTGGCTGTAACCGAGCTGGAACTCCAGGCTGGAGCCCTTCGCGGCGACGCGGTAACCGACACCACTGATCTCGAGCGCCTTCACGTAACCCGTGGTCACACCGGTGATCATGTTGGCCACCAGCGTGCGGGACAGGCCGTGAAGGGCCTTGTTCTGACGCTCGTCGTTCGGACGGGTGACGTTGAGCACGCCCTCGTCGCCCTTAACGATGTCGATCGGCGCGGCGACGGTGTGGCTCAGGGTGCCCTTGGAACCCTTCACCGTGACCGTGCGGCCCTCGATGGTGACGTCCACGCCGGCGGGAACCTGGATAGGCAGCTTGCCAATACGCGACATGAGCTTTCCTTCCTTTCCCGACTACCAGACGTAGGCGAGGACTTCCCCACCTACGCCCTTCTTGCCTGCCTGCTGGCCGGTCAGGAGACCGTGGGACGTGGAGATGATCGCCACGCCCAGGCCGCCGAGGACCTTCGGCAGGTTGGTGGACTTCGCGTAAACACGGAGGCCCGGCTTCGAGATCCGCTTGATGCCCGCGATGGAGCGCTCACGGTTCGGACCGAACTTGAGCTCGAGGACGAGGTTCTTGCCGACTTCGGCGTCCTCGACCTTCCAGCCCGTGATGAAGCCCTCCTGCTGGAGGATTTCCGCGATGTGAGACTTGATCTTGCTGTGCGGCATCGTCACGGAGTCGTGGTATGCCGAGTTCGCGTTACGCAGACGAGTCAGCATGTCCGCGATCGGATCAGTCATGGTCATGAATTGGCCTTCGGCCTCTCTCGCCGGGGTTTCCTGTATGCGCCATCCCTCTCCCCACACAGGGGCGGGACGGGTGCGGCGCGGGGACCTACGGCGTAGTAAGTCGTACGGGCGGCGGACGCCCAACCCTCCTAGCCTAAGCCATGGAGGCCTGGGCATCCGCCAACCCAGTGCTTACCGAGAGACTCCGGTCATCCCAAGTAAGGGATTACCAGGAGCTCTTGGTCACGCCCGGCAGCTCGCCACGGTGAGCCATCTCACGAAGGCACACGCGGCACAGGCCGAACTTTCGGTACACGGAGTGGGGACGACCACAACGCTGGCAACGCGTGTAGCCGCGCACGCCGAACTTGGGCTTGCGGGCAGCCTTCGCGATGAGAGCCTTCTTCGCCATCTCGCTTACGCCTCCTTGAACGGGAAGCCGAGGTGACGCAGAAGGGCACGGCCCTCGTCGTCGTTGGTCGCCGTGGTCACCACGGTGATGTCCATACCCCGGACACGGTCGATCTTGTCCTGGTCGATCTCGTGGAACATGACCTGCTCCGTGAGACCGAAGGTGTAGTTGCCACGCCCGTCGAACTGCTTGGGGGACAGACCACGGAAGTCGCGGATGCGCGGAAGCGCGAGCGACAGGGTGCGGTCCAGGAACTCCCACATGCGGTCGCCACGGAGGGTGACGTGCGCACCGATCGGCTGGCCCTCACGCAGCTTGAACTGCGCGATGGACTTACGAGCCTTGGTGACGGCCGGCTTCTGGCCGGTGATCGTGGTCAGGTCACGGACGGCACCGTCCATGAGCTTCGAGTCACGGGCGGCGTCGCCGACACCCATGTTGACCACGATCTTGACGAGGCCGGGAACCTGCATGACGTTCTCGTACGAGAACTCCTCACGCAGCTTGCCCGCGATCTCCTCGCGGTACTTCGTCTTGAGACGCGGAGTGGTGGTAGCCATCAGATGTCCTCACCCGTCCGCTTGGCAACGCGGATCTTGTTGCCCTCGTCGTCGAAGCGGAAACCGACACGCGTGACGACCTTCTTGCCGTCCTTCTCCACGACCAGCTGGACGTTGGAGACGTGGACCGGAGCCTCGGTCGTGACGATGCCACCGGCCTGCGACGGGCCGGCCTTGGTGTGCTTCTTGACCCGGTTGACACCCTCGACGAGGACGCGGTTCTCGCGGGGGAAGGCCGTGATGACCTTGCCCTGCTTGCCCTTGTCCTTACCGGTGATGACCTGGACCAGGTCGCCCTTCTTGATCTTCATGCTTACAGCACCTCCGGCGCGAGCGAGATGATCTTCATGAACTTCTTCTCGCGCAGCTCACGGCCCACCGGGCCGAAGATACGGGTGCCACGAGGGTCGCCGTCGTTCTTGAGAATGACAGCGGCGTTCTCGTCGAAGCGGATGTACGAGCCGTCCTGGCGGCGGCGCTCCTTGACGGTGCGAACGATGACCGCCTTGACGACGTCACCCTTCTTCACGTTGCCACCGGGGATCGCGTCCTTGACGGTGGCGACGATGACGTCACCGATGCCCGCGTAGCGGCGACCCGAGCCACCGAGAACACGGATGCAAAGGATCTCCTTGGCACCAGTGTTGTCGGCGACACGCAGTCGCGACTCCTGCTGGATCACGTCTATCTCCTGATTGTCTGCCGGTTCCCGGCGGGGTTCGCCACTGTCTGGCGAACCCCGCCGAGCCTGGCGGAACTGACCTGAGGGAAACCCCTCAGGCTGAACTTTTGGATTCCCCTGGCGGGAAATTCCCTACTTGGCCTTCTCGAGGATCTCGACGACGCGCCAGTGCTTCGTCGACGACAGCTTCCGGGTCTCCATCAGGAGGACGCGGTCACCGATGCCGGCAGCGTTCTGCTCGTCGTGAGCCTTGAGCTTGTTGGTACGGCGGATGACCTTGCCGTACAGCGCGTGCTTGACGCGGTCCTCGACAGCGACGACGACGGTCTTGTCCATCTTGTCGCTGACGACCAGGCCCTCGCGGACCTTGCGAGCGTTGCGCTCGGTCTTCTGCTCAGTCACGTTGCTCTCGCTCATCAGGCGTTCTCCACCGTCTCGATGCCCAGCTCGCGCTCACGCATCAGGGTGTAGATCCGGGCGATGTCCTTACGGACGGACTTGAGCCGACCGTGGTTCTCGAGCTGACCAGTCGCCGCCTGGAAGCGGAGGTTGAACAGCTCTTCCTTGGCCTCGCGGAGCTTGTTGAGAAGCTCCTCGTTGCCCAGCTCGCGCAGCTCGGACGCCTTGGTACCGGCCGACATCACAGCTCACCTGCTTCGCGCTTTACGATCTTGCACTTCATCGGCAGCTTGTGGGCCGCACGGGTCAGGGCCTCGCGCGCGATCTTCTCGTTCGGGTAGGACAGTTCGAACATCACCCGACCCGGCTTGACGTTCGCGATCCACCACTCCGGAGAACCCTTACCGGAACCCATGCGGGTCTCGGCAGGCTTCTTCGTCAGCGGGCGGTCCGGGTAGATGTTGATCCAGACCTTGCCGCCACGCTTGATGTGGCGGGTCATCGCGATACGGGCCGCCTCGATCTGGCGGTTGGTCACGTACGCCGGCGTGAGGGCCTGAATGCCGTACTCGCCGAACGCAACCTGCGTACCACCCTTGCTCATACCCGAGCGCTTGGGGTGGTGCTGCTTGCGGTGCTTGACCCTACGGGGGATCAGCATTTCGGTCAGGCCTCCGTTCCGGTGCTCTCAGCCGGAGCGGCAGCGGCGGCGGGAGCGTCGGCCTTGGGGGCCTCGGCAGCCGGCGCGGACTGCTGCTGCGGCTTGCGGCCGCGGCCGCCACGCTCGCCACCGCGGCCACCACGGCCGGCGGGACGGTCGCCAGCGCCACCCGCACCACGGGCCGGGCGGTTACCCGCACGGGCCGCAGCGTTCTCGGCGCGGACCTCGGCGATGTTCTTGACGTCGCCCTTGTAGATCCAGACCTTCACGCCGATGCGGCCGAAGGTCGTCTTGGCCTCGAAGAAGCCGTAGTCGACGTTCGCGCGGAGCGTGTGCAGGGGCACACGGCCCTCGCGGTAGAACTCCGAGCGGGACATCTCGGCGCCGCCGAGGCGACCGCCGCACTGGATCTTGATGCCCTTGGCGCCGGCCTTCATCGTGCCCTGCATGCTCTTACGCATGGCGCGACGGAAGGAGACGCGGGAGGAGAGCTGCTCGGCAACGGCCTGGGCGACCAGCTGAGCGTCCATCTCGGGGTTCTTGACCTCGAGGATGTTCAGCTGGACCTGCTTGCCCGTGAGCTTCTCGAGGTCGCCGCGGATGCGGTCGGCCTCGGCGCCACGGCGGCCGATGACGATGCCGGGACGCGCGGTGTGGATGTCCACCCGCACGCGGTCACGGGTGCGCTCGATCTCAACCTTCGAGATGCCGGCGCGCTCCATGCCGGACGTCATCATCCGACGGATGGCGACGTCTTCCTTGACGTAGTCCTTGTACAGCTTGTCGGCGTACCAGCGGGACTTGAAGTCCGTGGTGATGCCGAGCCGGAACCCATGCGGGTTAACCTTCTGGCCCATTACCGGGTTCCTTCCTTGCTGCTGACGACCACGGTGATGTGGCTGGTCCGCTTACGGATCCGGTAGGCACGGCCCTGAGCACGCGGACGGAACCGCTTCAGGGTCGGGCCCTCATCCACGTACGCCTCGCTGATGACCAGCGAAGAGGCGTCAGTGTGGTCGTAGTTGTGTGCAGCGTTGGCGATGGCGCTGTCCAGCACCTTGCCAACCGGCACGCTCGCGGCCTGCGGGGCGAAACGCAGGACCGCCTGAGCCTCCGTGGCGTCCATGCCACGGATAAGGTCCACCACGCGGCGGGCCTTCATGGGCGTGACGCGGATGTACCGCGCCTGGGCCCTGGCTTCCATGGTTGTCCTTCCAGTGTCTGTCATGGTCGATTCCACCCCGCTACTAGCGGCGCTTCGACTTCCGGTCGTCCTTCACGTGACCCCGGAAGGTGCGCGTCGGCGAGAACTCGCCGAGCTTGTGGCCGACCATCGACTCGGTGACAAACACCGGAATGTGGGTCTTGCCGTTGTGCACCGCGATCGTGTGGCCGAGCATGGCCGGGATGATCATCGAGCGACGGGACCAGGTCTTGATGACGTTCTTGGTACCGGCTTCGTTCTGTACGTCCACCTTCTTTACGAGGTGGCCGTCAACGAAGGGTCCCTTCTTGAGACTACGCGGCATCTAAACCCGCTCCTAGCGCTTCTTGTTCGTCTTGCGGCGGCGGACGATGTACTTGCTCGAAGCCTTCTTCGGCGAGCGAGTACGACCCTCCTTCTGACCCCACGGGGAGACCGGGTGGCGACCACCGGAGGTCTTACCCTCACCACCACCGTGCGGGTGGTCCACCGGGTTCATCGCCACACCGCGAACGGTCGGGCGAACGCCCAGCCAGCGCTTGCGGCCGGCCTTGCCCCAGTTGATGTTCGACTGCTCGGCGTTGCCGACCTCGCCGATGGTGGCGCGGCAGCGGGCGTCGACGAGACGGATCTCACCGGACGGCATACGAAGGTGGGCCATCGTGCCCTCCTTCGCCAGCAGCTGCACGGAGGCACCAGCGGAGCGCGCGAACTTGGCGCCGCCACCGGGACGGAGCTCGATCGCGTGGATCGTGGTACCGACCGGGATGTTGCGGAGGGCCAGGTTGTTGCCGGGCTTGATGTCAGCGCCGGGGCCGTTCTCGACGCGGTCACCCTGCGTCAGACCCTTGGGGGCGATGATGTAGCGCTTCTCGCCGTCCACGTAGTGGAGCAGCGCGATGCGCGCGGTGCGGTTGGGGTCGTACTCGATGTGAGCGACCTTCGCCGGCACGCCGTCCTTGTCGTGACGACGGAAGTCGATCACACGGTAGGCGCGCTTGTGGCCGCCACCCTGGTGTCGAACCGTGATCCGACCGGTGTTGTTACGGCCGCCCTTGCTGTGCAGGGGGCGGACCAGCGACTTCTCCGGCGTGGACCGCGTGATCTCGACGAAGTCGGCTACGGAGGAGCCACGGCGGCCCGGCGTAGTCGGCTTGTACTTGCGGATTCCCATTTCTCAGTCCTCGTCCGATTCCGGACGATCCAGACCGCCGTTAGGCGGTCGGACCGCCGAAGATGTCGATACGGTTGCCCTCGGCAAGGGTCACGATGGCGCGCTTGGTGTCCTTGCGCTTACCGAAACCGGCCTTGGTGCGCTTGCGCTTGCCCTGGCGGTTGATCGTGTTGACCCCGGTGACCTTGACCGAGAAGACCGCCTCGACGGCCTGCTTGATCTGGGTCTTGTTGGAGCCAGGCGCGACGATGAACGTGTACTTGTTCTCGTCCAGCAGGGCGTAGCTCTTCTCCGAGACGACCGGCTTGATGAGAATGTCGCGCGGGTCCGAGAAGGTCTTGCTGGTGACGACGGCCTCAGTCATCAGGCGTCGCTCCCTTCGGTCTCAGCGGTCTGGGGGCCAGACACGAAGGACTCGAAGGCGGCCTGGGTGAAGACCACGTCGTCGGAGACGATCACGTCGTACGTGTTGAGCTGGCCCGGCTCCAGGATGTGCACCTGGGGCAGGTTACGAGCGGACAGCCACGCGGCCTCGTCGGAGCGCTCGACGACCAGGAGCAGGTTCTTGCGCTCCGAGATCTTGCCGAACAGCGTCTTCGCGGCCTTGGTGGAGATCTCACCCTCGACCACGCCGGTGACGACGTGGATGCGGGAGTGGGTGGCCCGGTCCGAGAGGGCACCGCGGAGGGCGGCGACCTTCATCTTCTTGGGGGTCCGCTGCGAGTAGTCACGCGGCTGCGGGCCGTGGACGACGCCACCACCGGCGAACTGCGGGGCGCGGGTCGAACCCTGACGGGCGCGGCCGGTGCCCTTCTGGCGGTACGGCTTCTTGCCACCACCGCGGACTTCGCCACGGGTCTTGGTCTTGTGCGTGCCCTGACGGGCCGCGGCCAGCTGCGCGACGACGACCTGGTGGATCAGCGGAATGCTGACCTTGGCGCCGAAGATCTCCTCGGGGAGGTCGACGGTCCCGGCCTTGTCGCCTGCCGGCGAAAGGATGTCAATGGTGCTCATCGGTTCCTCAAACCCCCTTGGCCGCGGTGCGGACCAGGACGAGGCCACCGTTGGGGCCGGGGACGGCGCCCTTGATGAGCAGCAGACCCTTCTCGGCGTCAACGGCGTGGACGGTCAGGTTCTGGGTGGTCACACGCTCGTTGCCCATGCGACCAGCCATCTTCATGCCCTTGAAGACACGGCCCGGGGTGGCACAGCCACCGATGGAACCGGGCTTGCGGTGCACGCGGTGGGCACCGTGCGACGCCTTGCCACCACGGAAGTTGTGGCGCTTCATGACGCCGGCGAAGCCCTTGCCCTTGCTCTTCGCGGTGACGTCGACCTTCACGCCGGCCTCGAAGAGCTCGGCGGTGATCTCCTGGCCGAGCGTGTACTCGGAGGCGTCAGCGGTGCGGAGCTCCACCAGGTGGCGGCGCGGGGTGACGTCGGCCTTGGCGAAGTGACCCTTGAGGGGCTTGTTCACCTTGCGAGGGTCGATCTCGCCGAAGGCGATCTGGACCGACTCGTAGCCGTCGACGTCGTTCGTACGGACCTGGGTCACGACATTCGGGCCGGCCTTGACGACGGTCACCGGGACGACCCGGTTGTTCTCGTCCCAGACCTGCGTCATGCCGAGCTTCTCGCCCAGGATGCCCTTGATGTTCTTAGCCATCTCGCGCGTCACCTCAGAGCTTGATCTCGATGTCGACGCCCGCCGGCAGGTCGAGGCGCATGAGCGAGTCAACCGTCTTCGGCGTGGGGTCGAGGATGTCGATGAGGCGCTTGTGCGTGCGCATCTCGAAGTGCTCGCGCGAGTCCTTGTACTTGTGCGGCGACTTGATGACGCAGTACACGTTCTTCTCAGTGGGCAGCGGCACCGGGCCCGCGACCGACGCACCAGTGCGCGTCACCGTCTCGACGATCTTCTTCGCCGAGGAGTCGATGACCTCGTGGTCGTAGGCCTTGAGCCGGATGCGGATCTTCTGTCCCGCCATGGCTACTAGTAGTCCTTTGTCTCGTAACGCTCTGGAACCCGGTCGGCTGTGCTTGATGGACAGCGCCGTCCTGTCTCCGACCCACGCGGTCGGGCGTGTCGCACTCCCTCTACGCAGAAACCCGTAAGGATTTCCCAACCAAGGGGGTGCGGTCGCCATGACCGCCGGCCGGGGGCGGACACCCACCGGGTGCCTGGCCGGTACCCCGCTGACGCTTCCCAGAAGATTCCCGTACGTCCGCCCCTGAGAAGGGGCGACGAGTACTGTGGGACTCGCTTCCGGTCCTCCCGACGGGAGGCGCGCAGCATCGGCACTCAACCGAGCAACCCCGACAGTCTGCCATACGGGGGCATCCGGCCGCCAATCAGAACCGGAGACTGTACCCCACGTCACGTACGGTCATGCGCCGGGCGCGAGCGCCCGGTCCTCGCGCCCCCTCCGATTCACGCCAACCGACGTGCGCGTTCCGTGAGATGACGCCGCTCCGGGGCGCTCGTCGTCCGACGGGCCGCCTCCCGGTACGCCGCGGACGCGGCCTCCTTGTCGCCGAGGAGTTCGAGCAGATGCGCCCGGGTGGCGAGCAGCCGGTGGTGCCGGGCCGTGCGCCTGTCCTTCGTCAGCTCGTCCAGGAGGGCGAGACCGGCTCCGGGACCGTGGACCATCGCGACGGCCACCGCCCGGTTGAGGGTGACCATCGGGTTCGGCCCGGTCAGCTCCAGGAGCTCGTACAGCGCGAGGATCTGCCGCCAGTCCGTGGCCCCGGCGGACTCGGCCTCGTCGTGGACGGCCGCGATGGCCGCCTGGAGCTGGTACGGGCCCACCCGGCCGCGCGGGAGGGCGCGGCTCAGCAGTTCGACGCCCTCCGCGACGAGCCCGGTGTCCCAGCGCCCGCGGTCCTGTTCCGCCAGCGGGACCAGCTCTCCGTGCGGGCCCGTGCGGGCCGGCCTGCGGGCGTCGGTGAGCAGCATCAGGGCGAGCAGGCCGGCCGTCTCGGGGTCCTCGGGCAGCAGCCGGTGGAGCAGCCGCGCGAGCCGGATCGCCTCCGTGGACAGTTCGGGCGCGGTGAGCTCGTCCCCGGCGCTGGCCGTGTAGCCCTCGTTGAACACGAGGTAGAGCACGTGCCGCACCTCGGCGAGCCGGGCCGCCCGGTCCTCCCCCTCGGGCAGGGTGAGCGAGCCGCCGGCCGCCTTGATCGTCTGCTTGGCCCGGCTGATCCGCTGCGCCATGGTCGCCTCGGGTACGAGGAAGGCGGCGGCGATCTGCGCGGTGGTGAGGCCGCCGACCGCGCGCAGGGTGAGCGCGATCCGGCTGGCCGGCGACAGGTCGGGGTGGCAGCAGAGGAAGAGCAGGGGGAGCGAGTCGTCCCGGTCGGTGCCCGGCGCGTCGTCGGCGGCGGGCGCGAGGAGCTCGGAGTCCGGGGTGGCGAGGGCCACGGTGTCCTCGCGGCGCCTGCGGGCGGCCTCGCTGCGCACCAGGTCGATGTACCGGCGGCCGGCGACGGTCACCAGCCAGCCGCGCGGGTTCGTGGGGACACCCTGCTCCGGCCACTGCGCGGCGGCGGCGATCAGGGCCTCCTGGACGGCGTCCTCGCAGAGGTCGAAGTCGCCGTACCGCCGTACGAGCGTGCCGAGGACCTGCGGCGCGTGGGTGCGCAGCAGGTCCTCGACCGGGTCCGGCCCGGTCACACGTCCGCCGCGGACTCGTGCAGGACGGGCCACAGTTCGACGGGGTCGACGTCCGCGAAGGGCATGTCCGCGGCGATCTCCTGGGCCCGCTCCAGGCTGTCGCAGTCGAGCAGGTAGAAGCTGGCCAGGTACTCCTTGGTCTCCAGGTACGGCCCGTCGGTGACGGCGGGGGCGCCGCCCTCGCGCCGGACGAGCCGGGCCGCGGCCGCGTCGGCGAGCCCGTACGCGCCGAGCAGTTCACGGCTCTCCCGGTACCTGCGGTTGAAGGCCTCCTGGCGGGCGATCGCCTCGGGCCAGGCCTCGGCGGGGAAGGAGTCCCACTTGGCCTGGTTGCCGTAGATCACCGCGACGTACTTCATCTCGGGTGTCCTCCCCGTCCCGCGCGCCCTCGTGGCGCGCTGTCACCCTTCGGTCGGAACCATGATCGCCCCCTCGACATCCGTCCGCGGGATTCGCGGACTTTTTCTCCGGCCCGTCCTCCGCACAACCTCTTCGCACACAGATTCGTCTTCCAGGCGACCACTGAGCGAAGGACCCGCACGTGCAGCCCACCCCTCCCCGCCGGCGAGCGGTACTCGCCGCAGCCCTCGCGGTCACCACGGCCGCCGCCGGGTGTTCCGTACCGGAGCCGCGCCGGACGGCGCCGACCGCCGATCCGGCGCCGGGGAAGCCGATCGCCCCCGCGCGGGCCCGGCGGGCACTGCTCATGCAGTTCTCCGCCCATCCGGACGACGACCTGTACTTCATGAACCCGGACACGCAGCGGCTGATCGACGCGGGTGTCCCGCTCGTCTCCGTGTACGTGACGGCCGGCGAGCACACCGGCCGGAACCGGATCGCGGGGATGCCCGAGACTCCCCCGGACCGGGCGGCCTACGCGTCGGCCCGGCACCAGGGTCTGCGCCAGTCGTACGCCGTGGCGCTCGGCCTTCCGATGTTCACCCCGTGGCGGCGGGAGGCGCTGACGCTGCCCGGCGGGCGGCGGGCCGAGGTCGACACGCTCACCCACGGGGGCCGCCGCATCGAGCTGGTCTTCCTCAACCTGCCGATGCACACCTCCCGCCGCTACATGGCCATGCCCGCGCTCTGGGGCGACCGCGCCCTGGAGGTACGGACCCAGCTGCCGGCCGGCTCTCCCGTCACCCGCGCGGACACCTACGACTACGACCAGCTGATCGCCGCCCTCGCCCGGCTGCTCGCCCGCCACCGGCCCACGGTGGTGCACACCCTCGACCCGGACCCGGACGTCCAGGACGGCGACGACGCCACCCGGCGGCGGAACTCCGAGCAGCCGGGGTACTCGGACCACGGCGACCACACGGCGGTCGCCTGCTTCACCTGGGCGGCGCTCGCCCGCTGGGTCTCGGACGCGGTCCGCGACGGCCAACCGATACCCGCGTTCACGACGAGGGCCTTCCGGGGCTACTACAACCGGCACTGGCCGAAGAACCTCCCCCCGGCGGTCCTGGAGGAGAAGGCCGCGCGTCTCGTCCCGTACGGAGGCGACCCGGACTGGCGGTGCGGGAACCCCTCGGGCTGCGGCGACTACGGCGTCGGCGGCGACCGGCCGCTCACCAACCGCAAGGGCTGGGTCCGCTCCACCCACCACCGCTGGCCGTCGGCGGGCCCCGCGCTCGCCGAGGAGCCCGACGGACGGCTCACGGCGTACGGCGTCCTCGGGCTGCGGGCGGTCCGCTGGCGGGAGTCGGCGCCGGGCTCCTGGGGCGAGCCGGCGGATCTCGGCGGCGGCCCGCTCGCGCCCGCGCTCGGCTCCGCGGTGCTCGGTGACGGCCGGGCGCTGCTCTTCGGGGTGCGGTTCGCCGCTCTCGACGGGCACGGCGGGGCCAACCGGCGCGAGGTGGTGCTCCTGGAGCAGCGCTCCCCCGGCGGCCCGTTCCTGGCCTGGCGGGGGCTCGGCGGCCCGGAGAGAGGCGACGACCGGGGGCGGCGGATCGGCGCCCCGGTGGCGGTCACGGCCCCCGACGGCCGGGTCCACCTCTTCGTACGGAACGCGGACAAGGGCGTGTCGACGCGGGTACGGGCGGCGGACGGCACCTGGGGCCCGTGGCAGACGCTCCCCGGTGGGGCGGAGGTCCAGGACGGTCTGGCCGTCTCGGTGGACGCGGCGGGCCGGGTGCATCTGTACGCGGCGGGGCGGGAGTCCGTACGGCACTGGGTGGACGGGGAGGAGCGGGCGGGCGGGCTGCCGCGCTCCGGGTCCACGGTGGCGAGCGCGGGTGGCGCGCTGTACCACCGGCCCCCGGCCGCGGCGAAGCTGCTCGGTCCCGGCGGGGACACCGGTCTCGACGGGTACGGAGGGGTGGTCGCCGCGCGCTCGGCGGCGCTCGGGACGGTGCTGCTGGGGACGGACGCGCGGGGCCGGGTGACGGTACGGGCAGGCGGCCGGTCGCGTACCCGTACGAAGGGCCCGGCGGCGGTGTCGGCCTCGCTGCACCTGGGCGCGCGGGGGGCGACCGTGGTGGGCGTCGGCGCGGACGGGCACCCCTGGAGCTGGCGGCCGTGACAAGGAACGGGAACGCGAGAAGGCCCCGCACCGAGAGGTGCGGGGCCTTCCTTCACTGCTAGCAGCTCGTCCGAGCTACCAGGTCAGTTCAAGATCAGGCGTTGATCTTGACGACCTGGCCGGCGCCGACGGTCCGGCCACCCTCACGGATGGCGAACTTGAGGCCCTCCTCCATGGCGATGGGCTGGATCAGCTCAACGCTCATGGCGGTGTTGTCGCCCGGCATGACCATCTCGGTGCCCTCGGGGAGGGTCACGACGCCGGTCACGTCCGTGGTACGGAAGTAGAACTGCGGGCGGTAGTTGTTGAAGAAGGGGGTGTGACGGCCACCCTCGTCCTTCGACAGGATGTAGGCCTGGGCCTCGAAGCTCGTGTGCGGCGTGACCGAACCCGGCTTGATGATGACCTGGCCGCGCTCGACGTCCTCGCGCTTGATGCCACGGAGGAGCAGACCGACGTTCTCGCCCGCCTGGCCCTCGTCGAGCAGCTTGCGGAACATCTCGATACCGGTGACCGTGGTGGTGGTCTTCTCGGTCTTGATGCCGATGATGTCGACGGTCTCGTTGACCTTGAGGATGCCGCGCTCGATACGACCGGTGACGACGGTGCCACGACCGGTGATCGTGAAGACGTCCTCGATCGGCATCAGGAACGGCTTGTCGACGTCGCGCTCGGGCTGCGGGATGGACTCGTCGACGGCCTTCATCAGACCGAGGAGCTTGTCCGCCCACTCCTTGTCGCCCTCGAGCGCCTTCAGCGCCGAGACGCGGACGACCGGCAGGTCGTCGCCCGGGAACTCGTACTCGGAGAGGAGCTCACGCACCTCGAGCTCGACGAGCTCCAGGATCTCCTCGTCGTCCACCATGTCGGCCTTGTTCAGGGCGACGACGATGTACGGAACGCCGACCTGGCGGGCCAGGAGCACGTGCTCCTTGGTCTGCGGCATCGGGCCGTCGGTGGCGGCGACCACGAGGATGGCGCCGTCCATCTGCGCCGCACCCGTGATCATGTTCTTGATGTAGTCCGCGTGACCGGGGCAGTCGACGTGGGCGTAGTGACGCGACTCGGTCTGGTACTCGACGTGCGCGATCGAGATGGTGATACCGCGCTGGCGCTCCTCGGGAGCCTTGTCGATCTGGTCGAAGGCCGAGGCCTCGTTCAGGTCCGGGTACGCGTCGTGCAGCACCTTGGTAATGGCGGCCGTGAGGGTCGTCTTACCGTGGTCGATGTGACCGATGGTGCCGATGTTGACGTGCGGCTTAGTCCGCTCGAACTTCGCCTTCGCCACGGGGGTCCTCCTGGAGAGTGGTTCTGTACGCCTTGCTTCATCGGCGCCACAGGTGATCTTTGCTGGGATGCCAGTCGCCGGGGCCCGTTCCTCGGGTTGCGGGGTCTTGGCCCCGACGACTGGTGTCAAGCCTAAAGCGTGAACTCGGGAGAGTTACTCGCCCTTGGCCTTCGCGATGATCTCCTCGGCGACGTTCCGCGGAACCTCGGCGTAGGAGTCGAACTGCATCGAGTAGCTTGCGCGACCCGAGGTCTTGCTGCGGAGGTCGCCGACGTAGCCGAACATCTCCGAAAGGGGCACGAGGCCCTTCACGACGCGAGCGCCGCTGCGCTCCTCCATGGCCTGGATCTGACCACGGCGGGAGTTGATGTCGCCGATGACCTCACCCATGTAGTCCTCGGGCGTGGTGACCTCGACGGACATCATGGGCTCGAGGATGACCGGCGAAGCCTTCCGCGCGGCCTCCTTGAAGGCCTGCGAACCGGCGATCTTGAACGCGAGCTCGGAGGAGTCGACCTCGTGGTAGCCACCGTCGAGAAGAATGACGCGGACGCCGGTCATCTCGTAGCCGGCCAGGATGCCGAACTGCATGGCCTCCTGCGCACCCGCGTCGACCGAAGGGATGTACTCCTTCGGGATGCGGCCACCGGTGACCTTGTTCACGAACTCGTACGAGGCGTCGCCGCCCTCGATGGGCTCGATCGCGATCTGCACCTTGGCGAACTGACCGGTACCACCGGTCTGCTTCTTGTGGGTGTAGTCAAGTCGCTCGACGGCCTTGCGGATCGTCTCGCGGTACGCGACCTGCGGCTTGCCGACGTTCGCCTCGACCTTGAACTCGCGACGCATGCGGTCGACGAGGATGTCGAGGTGAAGCTCGCCCATACCACCGATGATGGTCTGGCCGGTCTCCTCGTCCGAGTGCACCTGGAAGGAGGGGTCCTCCTCCGCGAGACGCTGGATGGCGACACCCAGCTTCTCCTGGTCACCCTTGGACTTGGGCTCGATGGCGACCTGAATGACCGGGGCCGGGAAGTCCATGGACTCCAGGATGACCGGGTTCTTGTCGTCACACAGCGTCTCACCGGTGGTGGTCTGCTTGAGGCCCATGACGGCGACGATGTCGCCGGCGCCCACCGAGTCGATCTCCTCACGCTTGTTCGCGTGCATGCGGTAGATCTTGCCGATGCGCTCCTTCTTGCCCTTGACGGAGTTCAGCACCGCGGTGCCGGCCTCCAGGCGACCGGAGTAGATCCGGACGAAGGTGAGCTTGCCGAGGTGCGGGTCGCTCGCGATCTTGAACGCGAGGGCCGACAGCGGCTCGTCGTCGGACGGCTTGCGCCGCACGATCTCCTCCGCGTCCTTGACGCTGTGGCCCTCGATGGCCTCGACGTCCAGGGGGGAGGGGAGGTAGCGCACGACCGCGTCGAGCAGGGGCTGGACGCCCTTGTTCTTGAACGCGGTGCCACAGAAGACGGGGGTGATCGTCTTCTCGCCGCCACCCTTGCCGGAGGCAATGGTGATGCGACGGACGGCTGCGTAGAGCTGCTCCTCGGTGGGCTCGACGCCCTCGAGGAAGAGCTCCATGATCTCTTCGTCGTTCTCCGCGACGGTCTCGACCAGCTTGCCGCGCCATTCTTCGGCGAGCTCGGTGTGCGAGGCCGGGATGTCGACGACGTCGTACATCTCACCCTTGCTGGCCTCGGCGGACCAGACAAGAGCCTTCATGCGGACGAGGTCGACGACGCCCTGGAAGTCCATCTCGGCGCCGATCGGGAGCTGCATGACGATCGGGACGGCGCCGAGGCGCTCCACGATCATGTCGACGCAGCGGAGGAACTCGGCGCCCGTGCGGTCGAGCTTGTTGACGAAGCAGATGCGCGGGACGCCGTAGCGGTCCGCCTGTCGCCAGACAGTCTCGGACTGGGGCTCGACACCGGCCACACCGTCGAACACGGTGACAGCACCGTCGAGCACGCGCAGCGAACGCTCCACCTCGACGGTGAAGTCGACGTGACCCGGCGTGTCGATGATGTTGATCGTGTGATCGACGTCCTCGAGCGGCCAGTGACAGGTCGTCGCGGCGGACGTGATCGTGATGCCGCGCTCCTGCTCCTGCTCCATCCAGTCCATCGTGGCAGCGCCGTCGTGGACTTCACCGATCTTGTACGAGACGCCGGTGTAGAACAGGATCCGCTCGGTGGTGGTCGTCTTGCCCGCGTCGATGTGCGCCATGATGCCGATGTTGCGCACCTTGGCAAGGTCAAGCGAAGTGGTAGCCATATCGGCTCAGTCTTCTCTCGGTCTCGATGTGGGTTGCGACTACCAGCGGTAGTGCGCGAAGGCCTTGTTGGACTCGGCCATCTTGTGCGTGTCCTCGCGCTTCTTGACGGCCGCACCGAGGCCGTTCGAGGCGTCGAGAAGCTCGTTCATGAGTCGCTCGGTCATGGTCTTCTCACGACGGGCACGGGAGTAACCCACGACCCAGCGGAGCGCCAGGGTCGCAGCGCGACCCGGCTTGACCTCGATCGGCACCTGGTAGGTGGCGCCACCGACACGGCGGGACTTGACCTCGAGCGACGGCTTGACGTTCTCAAGCGCGCGCTTCAGCGTGATGACCGGGTCAGCGCCGGTCTTCTCGCGGAGGCCTTCCATGGCACCGTAGACGATGCGCTCGGCGGTGGAACGCTTGCCGTCCAGCAGGATCTTGTTGATCAGCGAGGTGACAAGAGGAGAGCTGTAGACCGGGTCGATGATGACCGGGCGCTTCGGGGCGGGGCCCTTACGAGGCATTCTTACTTCTCCTTCTTGGCGCCGTAGCGGCTGCGAGCCTGCTTACGGTTCTTGACGCCCTGCGTGTCGAGGGAACCGCGGATGATCTTGTAGCGAACACCCGGCAGGTCCTTCACACGGCCACCGCGCACGAGCACGATCGAGTGCTCCTGCAGGTTGTGACCCTCGCCCGGGATGTAGGCCGTGACCTCGATGCCCGAGGTCAGACGCACACGCGCGACCTTACGGAGGGCCGAGTTCGGCTTCTTCGGGGTGGTCGTGAACACACGCGTGCAGACGCCGCGACGCTGAGGGGAACCCTCGAGTGCGGGCGTCTTGTTCTTCTCGACCTTGTCCTGCCGGCCCTTCCGGACCAGCTGCTGGATCGTAGGCACTACTTCTCCGGTTTCTGTGTGCCGTCGTCAAACTAACCTGGAACCTCCACCGACCCACGCGGTCGGGTGTGTCGAATCGCGCGGACCCCCACCGCCGAGGCGGAGGAGGCGCGGATCACGGTGGCCGGTATCTGACTCGCTGTGCGGTTGAGGACACGCACGCGAGCCCAGGCACACCCCAGGCACAAGGCTTGAGCGTACCTATCGCATGGACTCCGGTCAAAACAAATGCCCACGCGCTCGCGGTCCCGGCCGAAGCGGGCCGGGACCGGACAAGATCACCCCAGGTCAGTCCCGGGCGGTACGGCGCGGTTCGACGGGCTCGGCGGGCCGCTCCGTCCCGGTCTCGGGCTCCAGGAACTGATTGACGACCTTGACGAACACGCCCATGCGCTCGTCCGGCACCCCGAGCCAGCGGGCGAAGTCCTCCAGGGAGGGCTGCCAGTCGGTCGGCGGCAGCAGGTCCGCCGCCATCGGCAGTTCCTCCGGGGTCACACGCCCGGACCGGACCAGCATGTCGCGGACGGAGACGCCGAGCAGCGGGGCGATCCTGCGCATGGTCTCCAGGTCGGGCATGCTCTGCCGCTGCAGCAGGCGCGTCACGGCGGCGCGGTGCACGCCGGCCTCGTCGGCGATACGGGACTTGCCGCCGCCCCGGGGACTGTCGATGTCGTATCCGCGTGCTCTCATCAGGCCTTCGACCCAGCCTGCGAACGCGTCGAGCCCTTGACTGCTCATGTGTACCGCTCCCTTACTCCCCACCCTCCGGATCCCTTACCTTAGCGTGCTTGCGCGCACAGAATTACGTGCTTTCGGGCACGCAATCGTGTCGAATCGATGAAGACCGGGCCGGAGCCCCTTCAGGATCTAGTTGCGCGCTCGCACGCAACGTGCCAGGCTGCTCGTTGCCGCACTCGTCGGCCCCCTGAGCCCCATAAGCCCCACCGGCCCCATGGACGCCCCGGTGGCCCCGGCCCGTGGAGAAACCTCTTGTTCCCGTCCGACCCGTCCCCCTGGCAGGCCTCCGCCGCGTGCGCCGGCCTCTCCCCCTCCGTCGTCTTCGCCCGTCGGCCCAAGGACGCGGCCCCGGCGCTGCGGGCCTGCGCCGACTGCCCCGTCCGCCGCGAGTGCGAGGCGGCCGTGGCCCCGGCCGAGAGCTACTTCGACGGCGTCTGCGCGGGCCGCCTGTGGCGCAACGGCCGCCCGGCGGACGCCCAGCGCGTCGCGAAGGCGGTCGCACTGGCGGGGAGTCGCCACCGTGGCTGACCTCACCGACCGCACGAAGGGCACCGACCGCGCGAACGCCGCCGGCGGCACGAACGTCACCGTCGCGCCCGTGCTGCGGGACATCGCCCTCTGGGCCGCCTCCCTCGTACGGCAGTTCCCCGAGCTGTCCGAGGAGCTCGCCCCCGGGCGGCGCTCCCCCACCGGCACCGCCCCCGCCGCCCCGCACCCCGGCCGCGACGAGCTCATCCGCGAGGAGCGGCGCGAGGCCCTGCTGCTCGAACAGCGGCACGGCCTCTCCGTTCCCGGGCACGGCGCCGCCCCGATCCGGCTCCACATCTCCGACGCCATCCGGGACATCACCGACGGCGTGGTGGAGCTGGAGGAGGCGGTCTGCGCCCGGCTCGCCCTGCCCCGGCCGCCCCGCGCCGGGGTGATCGAGCGGCTGCGGCGGATCGTCGGCCTGCTCGACGCCGTCTCCGCCCACCCGGTCCTCGCCCGGCACGTGCGGGACGAGATCCGGCGGATGGCCCGCCGGTGCGCCCGGACCCTCGGTGACGCGGAGACGATCGTCCGGGTCTCGGGGCGCTGCCCGTGGTGCGACTCGGTGTCGCTGCGGGCCTTCCCCGACCGGCGCGCGGTCCTGTGCGTGAACCCGGCGTGCGTGTGCACGGACCCGGCGTGCGGCTGTCAGGACGACCCCGCGTACCGGCATCTGTGGCCCGAGGACGCGTGGGCCGGACTGACGGAGGCGTCGGGGACCCGCGCCGAGGAGATCGAGGCGGCGATGGACGACACGAAGGAGACCTCGTGCTGAGCTCACCCGCGATGCCGGGACTTCCCCCGCTGCCCGCGCTGATCCCCGGGCCGCTCGCCGCCGAGGAGGCGGGGGTCGCCCCCGCGACGATCCGCAAGTGGGTCCAGCTGGGACACCTGCGGGCCGCGGGCAAGGCGGGTCGCGCCCAGCTGTTCCGCCTGGAGGACGTCTTCGCGGCGGAGCGGCTGGCCCGCCGCCGTACCCGTACGGCCTGATCGTTCGTCACGGAAGCCCTCCACCCGAGCGCCCCGAGTCCGGATCCGGACTCGGGGCGCTTCGTCATGCCGTGAGGAAGGCGCAGAGGGAGCGGACCAGGGCGTCGGCGAAGCGTTCGCGCACCGGCTCGGCGACACGGTCGAGGGAGAGGTACGGGTTGAGGTCCTCCAGCTCGACGAGGAGCAGTTCGCCGCCGGGGGCGCGGCAGGCGTCGACGCGCTGGACCCCGTGGTCGAGGGTGTTCCAGTCGACGAGGCGGCGCGCGAAGGCGAGGTCGTCCTCGGTGGGCTCGTACGGCTCCAGGACCCAGCGGCGTTCGGGGTCGGGGGCGTACAGGGCGTACTGGAAGAGGTCGTCGACGAAGTAGAAGGAGACCTCGTACCGGAAGTCGATGCGGGGCTGGACGAGGAGCTCGCCGTAGGTGAGGCCGGCGAGCTCCTCGTACGGGAGGAAACGTAGTCCTATGGAGTCCGCCCCGGCCTTGGGCTTCACCGCGTACTCCCCGGCGGCGGGCAGCCGGTGGAGGTCCTCGGGGCGGTCGGCGGTGGGGATGACGGGGTAACCGGCGGCGGTGAGGTCGAGCAGGTACTGCTTTCCGGCCATGTCACCACGGCCGTGGAGCGGGTTGTAGACGCGGGTGCCGAGGGCCAGGGCCCGCTCGCGGAACGCCTCGTACTCCTTCTGGTACGCGAGCACCGGGCCGCTGTTGCGCACGACGACGGCGTCGAAGCCCTCCATGAGGGCGGCGGCGTCGAGCGGGTGGCAGAGGGCGAGGGCGAAGTCCTCGCGCAGCCGCGCGGCGAGGTGGATGTCCTCGTCGCCGTAGCGCCGCCCCCTGGCCGGGTAGGTCAGGTCGGTCACGTAGAGCAGGCGGGGGCGGTCGGCGGGCACGGGGGCTCCCTCGGTCGGGTGACGGTCAACCTATCGGCCGGTTGGTGCGCGGACGGATGCGGATCCCCGCCCGTTCTAGTTGCGTGCGCGCACGATCGCTGTCACAGTTGGTGCAGCGGCGGAGCTGCGCCCCCAGGACGGGACGCGGCTCCGCCGTCCGCCGTCCGGGCGCGCTGCCGCGCCCCGCCCCCTCCCGCCGGAGCGCCCCGGGCGGCTCCCCGTCCCGCCATCCCTCCCCTCACCCGAGGAGAACCGTCATGACCACTCCCCCGAGTGCGTTCCCGGACGTCGAGAAGCTGGTCGTCGACGTCCTCAAGGCCGACCCCGCCCTGGCCGGCGCGACCATCGCGGTCAACGCGCCGACCGGCTTCGACGGCACCCAGAGCGCGGTCCTGGTGAACCGCCGCGGCGGCGCCTGGATCGGCGACCTGCACCTCGACATGCCGCTGATCGAGTTCGAGGTGTACGGGCCGAGCAAGAACGCCGCCCACCTCCTCGCCAACGGCGCCCGCCGGGCCCTGCTCGCCACCATCGGCAAGCAGATCGGCGCCGGCAACGTCGTCCAGGACGTGGAGGAGCAGGACGGGCCGCGCTGGCTGCCCGACTACCTGTACCGGGGCGCCAACCGCTACCTCTGCGTCATCCGCCTCTCCCTGAGCGTCTTCTAGACGCCCCCCGAGCGCCCTTCGGACCCCGCTCGGTCCCCCAGACCAGGCCCTGCCGTCCGGCGGGGCCTTTGCCGTACCCGGGTCCCACGCCCGGGGCGGCGCCCTCACCCCATCACAAGGAGAAATCCACCATGGCAGGAAACAACTCGGCCGAGATCCGCGTCGCAGGCAGCGGCAAGCTCTACGTGGCCGCCGCCGGCGCCGCCGCCCCGACCACCTTCGGGACCGACGCCGCGGCCGACTGGACCGGCGCGGGCTGGAAGGACCTCGGCTTCACGACCGGCGACGGCGTGACCTTCGCCAAGAAGGACAAGCTGGAGCCGATCGACTCCTGGCAGTCGGTCTCCCCGGTGCACTTCATCTACTCCAGCCGTGACCTCTCGCTGAAGTTCTCCATGCTCCAGTTCAACGAGCTGACGCTGCCCTTCTTCATGGGCGGCGGCAAGGTCGAGGCCGAGCCGGCCGCGGCCACGGAGACCTACAAGTACGAGATCGCCGAGCGTCCGTTCGCGGACGTGCGCGCCCTCGGCCTGGAGTTCACCGACGTCAAGGCCGGTGGCGCCACCGCGGTCACCTACCGCTTCATCATCCCGCGCGGCCAGGTCACCGCGTCCGACGACATCAAGCTGGCCCGCAAGGCCGCGTCCCAGCTGGGGGTGACCTTCACGGCCATGTCGCAGGGCGACGGCAAGCCGCTGGCGACCTTCCTCATGAAGGACAGCCAGTACGGCACCGCCGCCGTCTGATCCCTCTCCACCCGGGGCGGGACGGCCGGCCGCCGTCCCGCCCCACCCTTCTCCTCTTCTTCTCACCCGAACAAGGAGTACGCGTCACCATGGCCCGTTTCGACGTCAACGCCGCCCGCGCCCAGCGACAGGAGGCCCACGGCCGCAAGTGGTCCTTCGAGCTGGACGGCGAGTCCTACACCCTTCCGACGGAGCTGAGCCGCGCCACCGCCAAGGGGCTGCGCAAGCTCGACGACAACGACGTCGACGGCCTGCTCGCGCTCCTGATGGGTGAGGAGCAGTTCAGCCGCTTCGAACAGCACGACGTCACCATGCAGGACATCGCCGCCATCCTGGAGGCCTACGGCAAGGAGACCGGGCTCGGCCTGGGGGAAGACTGAGCCTCGTCGCGTTCGTCGAAGAACACGCCGAGGCCCTCGAGGCCGACTTCATCCGCTACTACGGGCTCGATCTCCTCGACTGGCACCGCGAGGAGCTCTCCAGCCGGCGGGTGCTGGCTCTGATCAAGCACCTGCCACGGGACAGCGCCCTGCAGCGCGAGCTCCACGGCGAGGCCGCGGAGTGGTCGGTCACCGACCACCTGCTCGCGGCGACGGTGGACCATCTGGCGGTCGCCAACTGGATGTTCCAGTGCGTCAACGCGTCCGAGGACGGTGACCAGCCCGATCCGCCCCAGCCCGTTCCCCGGCCGGTCGCCAAGGACGAGGACCGGGACGGGGACGAGGAGACCGGGGAGCAGGACGAGCGCGACCCCGGAACGGAGACCCCCGAGATCTCCCCCGGGCAGCTCGCCCGGTTCTTCGGCTGAAGCCACCTCCCCGCGGCCCCCGGAGCCCGTTCCCGTCAGGGAGCGGACTCCGGGGGCGCTTCCTGTGCTCACGGGGCCCGTTCCCGTCAGGGAGCGGACTCCGGGGGCGCTTCCTGTGCTCGCCCGGAGGTCAGCTCATCCTCCAGGGCCCTGGCCCGATCGGAGAGCCGGCGCCCCCGGCCCGCGCGTGATTCCGGGTCGGCAGGCTCGCCGCCCCGGCGGTCGCCGCCGTGGGTGGACTGGGCGGGCACCCCGAGGGGCGGCACGATAGGGCGGCCGCCCTTGCCGCGGACCACCTTCCGTACCGGCTGGGCGTTCCTGCGGGTACGGCTCTCCTGCGCGGTGACGAGGACGTCCGGCTCCGCATCGGGCGCCGGCTCCTTCTGGTGCTCGGGCTCGGGCTCCCTGTGGTGCTCGGGCGCGGCGTCCTTGTGGTGCTCGGGCTCGGCTTCCCGGTCGCGTTCGGGGTCGGGGGCGGATGCCGGGTCGGGGTCGGATGCCGGGTCGCGTTCGGGTTCGGGTGCCGGTTCGGGTTCGGGCCGCTGTTCGAACAGCTCGCGTTCCCTGCGTACGCGGTCCTCGGCCTCGACGACGGAGGCCGGCGGTTCGAGGAGACGGGCGAAGGGCAGCGGGATGACCCGGGCGCCGTCCTGTCCGCCGTCCGCGCGGCGCTGGGGGCGGCGGACTCCACGCGCGTCACCCTGGCCCTGCGTGTAGGCGTCGGCCACACGCCGCTCGTACTCCCTGCGGATGCGCGGGAGTTCGCCCGACACCGCCTCGGCCCAGCCGGAGGTGAAGGCGGTCGTCTCGCGGCGGTCCATCTCGTCCCTCGGCATCACGACGAGGTCCTCGGTGGCGTATCCGTGGACGAGGACGAGCTCGGAGAGGCGTGCGAAGAGATGCGGCAGATCGGGGTGGGACGCGAGCCAGTCGACGACTCGCTCCCGCCGGTCGGCTTCCGGCTCGGTGTCCATGCGTCAGTACTGCCTTCCAGCCCCCTGGGGTCCCCGCGCGCCCCTCGCGCCCCTGGTCCCCCGGAGTGGTCGGCCCGAGGAACGCGTCCTCCAGGTTACCCGGTCGAACAGAAGCCCCGATCAGCCGCCAACCCGTTCGGGAAACCGGCCAGAAGACACGCCGTCAGATGTTTCCCGCTCGACAAACACCGAACAGGTGTTCCACACTCTGTTCGCACAGTAGTTCGAACACGTGGTGCCCCCGCTCCTCACTCCGCGGCGCCGCCACGCACGCACGGGCAAGCAACCGGAAGGCAGGCGTCCATGACTCAGCAGGCCGAGGCATCGCGACCGCACATCTCGCTCCAGGACCGCCTCCGCCAGCTCCTCGACGGACCCGTCGCCCTCGACAAGAGAGCGCTGCTCGGCACGCTGTACGCCGAGGTCACCCGCTGCGAGACCCTCGCGTACGCGGCCGGCTGGAACGACGCCCTCGCGGCGGCACGGCGCGGATCCCGCCGGGACGAGGGCGCCTAGCCGCGCCCGCTGCCCTCAGACGAAGGAGCCCCTGCCGGGACCGGCGGGGGCTTTTCGGCGCTTGGCCCTCACGGGCCGGAAGCGGAGCAACTCATGGCAAAGAGCCTCGACGACCTCTCCAAAGAGATCACCGACCTCACGGATGTCCTCCTCAAAGCCACCACGGAGGTCACTCACAAGGTCCCCAACCCGACCCCGGACGAAGCGGAGAAGGAGAAGACCCCCTTCGTCGACGGCACGTCAACGGTCTCCAAGCTCAAGAAATCCCTTATCGGCGAAGCCCCCAGGATCCTCACGGAGGAGAACGCGGCGCCGTTCATCAAGGAGATCACCGACATCCACGAGGAGGTGGTGAAGGCCCCTCTGACGGAGTGGCTCGAAGCCGCCGGCCTCGACGGCGTGGCGGCCGGCGTCGAGAAGATCTACGAGGGGAAGGACAACTGGTGGACCTACTTCATCGCCGCCTTCATCGGCCTCGCCGTCCCGGCCATCGGCCTCCTCCTCGTCTCCAAGTTCACCGACTGGTCCCGTTTTCTCCAGTCGAAGATCTTCAACGGACAGGCGTACGCCCGTAACGAGGGCGGCACGTGGAGCCGGCAGGACGTCCAGGCCGTCACCGACCGTGAGACCAGGGTCTTCAACGGCGGCGGAATCGGCGCCATCCCGACCGAGGAAAGCCTCAGCGGCGTCCGCCAGGAACTCGAGAAGCTGATCGAGAAGATCACGGTCTTCAACCGCAAGGCCGGCGGGTTCCGCACCAAGTTCAACAAGATGCCTTCGGCGCGCGCGATCAAGCAGTCGGCCAAGGGGATCGAGGCCATCGCCGACGCTCTCGACAGGGTCACCATCGCGGACGTCGGGGCGATGGCCACGAAGGCCGACGAGCTCAAGAAGGCCATGGCGGACTTCAAGCCCGGCAAGATCCCCCAGGACCTCCAGACGACCCGAACCGAGACCCGAAACCTCGGCAGGACCGTCGACGAGCTGAAGGCCTCGTTCCAGAAGCTCAAGGACGAGGCCGTTCTCGTCACCAGGGTCCTCGCCTGACCCCCACCCACCACGAAAGGAGGTAACCCATGTCTCTCGTCAGAAACCTGAAGAACGCGTCCACCTCGCTCGGTAGCTTCAAGACCCAGGCCTCCACCGCCGGCACCTCGGTCAAGAAGGTCGGCGACGCCGGCAGGTCGGCGTCGGGGCAGCTCAAGACGCTCCGTACCAACGCCCAGGGCTCCACCACCCAGCTCAAGAACCTGAAGACCGCGTCGGACCAGGCCGAGCGCGCCATGAAGAAGGCCGGCGACACCGCCCAGTCGGCCGGCGGCAAGCTGTCCAAGTACGAGTCCGGCGCCGGCAAGGCGGCCAAGGGCCAGGACAAGCTCAACAAGTCCATGAAGGGCAACTTCCTGGTCCGCCTGCTCGAACTCTTCATGCCGCTCATCGAGGCGATCGTCGACATGGCGCTTCGCTCGAAGACGATGCAGACGGTCCTGAAGAAGGCGTTCAGCGCGATCAAGAGCGTGATCAGTTCCGTCATGAAGGCCGTCGGGCCGATCATGAAGAAGGCCGGCGACCTGATCAAGTCGGTCTGGAACGGCATCAAGAAGGCCATCTCCACCGTGGTCAAGGCCGTCGCCACCGTCATCAAGACCTACGTGAAGATCTGGAAGACGGTCATCACCACGGTCATGAAGGCGATCAGGACCGTGATCAGCTCGGTCTGGAACGGCATCAAGGCCGTCATCACGCCGGTGGTCAACTGGATCAAGAGCGCGATCCCGAAGGCCTTCAGCGCCGTCAAGGACAAGATGTCGTCCGTCTGGAACGGCCTCAAGGACATCGCGTCCCGGGCGTTCGACGGCATCAAGAGCGGGGTGAAGGGCCCGATCAACGCCGTCATCGGCCTCATCAACTCGATGATCGGCAGCCTCAACCGCGTCAAGGTGAGCGTCCCCGGCTGGGTCCCGGTCGTCGGCGGCAAGACCTTCGGCGTCAACCTGCCGACCATCCCCATGCTCGCCACCGGCGGTGTCGTCATGCCCCGCACCGGCGGTGTCCCGGCGATCCTCGCCGAGGCCGGCGAGGCCGAGGCCGTCCTGCCGCTCTCCAAGCTGGACCGGCTGCTCGCCACCACCGCCCGCCGTGCCCGTACGGCGGGCGGCCCCCAGGCGGCCGGTGCCGGAGCCGGAGCCGGGCTGCACATCGAGCACTACCACGCGGCCCGCAACAGTGACCCGCACACCACCGCCGCCGCGCTCATGTACCTCGTGAAGGCGCGTGGAGCACGCGTATGAGTACCGCGCTCGCCGCCTCTCCGAACTTCCGGGTGGCCCTCGCGCCGATGGCCGGCCTGCGGCAGGGGCTGGGCGGAGCGAGCAGTTCGCTGAAGAGCCTCCGCGAGGGCGTCCAGCGGGCGTCGACCGGTGTCGGCGCCCTCGCCACCGCCTCCCGTGACGCCGGAACCACCCTCCGCGCCCTCGGTCAGAACGCCTCCGGCGCCGCCACAGCCATGACCAGGATCCGCCGCTCCACCGCCCCCGCGGGCGTCAGGCGGATCGGCGCCGCCGCCGGCAAGTCCCGTACCGCCGTCCGCAGGATCGGGACCGGCGCCGGAGCCGTCGTCGGCATGCTCCTGCCGCTGCTGCCCGTCACGGACGTCATCACCGGACTGATGGGCACCTTCGGCACCGTCATGACCATCGCCTCGGTCGCCATGACAGGCGTCAACGTCGCCATGCGGGCCAACCCGCTCGGCTTCCTCGTCGGCCTGATCGTGCCCATCGCCGCGTACCTGATCGAACTGGCCGTCAACTCCGAGACCGGGCAGCGGATCATCCGGCAGGTCCTCCAGCAGGCCCTCAAGGGCTTCCAGTCGGTCTGGAAGTTCATCCAGCCGTTCATGAAGCTCCTCGGCGAGGCCGTGGGCACGTACGTCAAGGCGTACCTGACCGTCTTCAGGACCGCGCTCAGGATCGTCGGATCGGCCATCGGCGGGATCTCGAAGATCGGCTCCGCGGTCCGCTCCGCCAGCAACGCGCTGCGCGGCATCGCCTCCCGCACCATCGGTGGCATCAAGAGCGCCGTCCAGCCGGTCCTGCGCTGGATCACCGACAAGATCCCCGGCTTCTTCCGGACCGCCAAGGACGCGGTGAGCAGGTCGCTGCGCGGCATCGGCGACCTGATCAAGGGCGCGCTGAGCGCCGTGCTCGGCGTGGTCAAGGGACCGGTCAACGGTCTCATCGCCTTCGCCAACTGGATCATCGACGGGCTCAACAAGCTCAGCTTCGAGATCCCGCTCACCGGCAAGAAGTTCGGCGTCGAACTGGACAAGCTCCCCCTGCTCGCCGAGGGCGGCATCGTCTCCCCCGGCACCGCGGACGACTACCGCATCGACTCGCTCTCGCAGCTGGAGAACCGCCGCGTCCCGGCCCTCACCGAGCCGCTGCCACGGCCGCACCGCATCCGGGACTTCCACGAGGAGCCCGGCGCCGGTCCCCGGTCGACGGCCGAGGACCTGCTCTTCCTCGCGACCGCCCACCGCTGACCGGCGCCCCCGGCGACCCCCGCCCCCGGCCGACGGCCGACCGCTCGGAACCGACCGCGCACCGTCGGCCGCACACCGCCGACCGCCCGGAACCGATCCGCGCACCGCCGGCCGCACACCGTCAACCGCCCGGGGCCGATCCGCGCACCGCCGACCGCCCACAGCCTGACCGCCGACCGCCGACCCCATCCCAAGTGAGGTGACGGCCCCATGGCCGAGACCACGACCCCGTACGCCGGAAACTCCTACCTCGCCGACCTCGCGCCCGGCTCGCTCATCACCCAGGACGGGCAGATGCAGTGGGCCGGGCTCCTCATAGGCCCCGGCACCCCCTTCGCCGTCGACAAGTCCGGCCTGTCGGGCTGGGAGGACCTGCCCGAGTACGACTCCTCCGACGCCGACCGGCCCACCTCCCACGGCGCCTGGCCGGGCGCCCGGTACGCCAAGCCGCGCAAGGTCGGCGGCACGATCGTGCTGATGCCGGAGTACGGCGGCACCGCGGGTGCCGTCCGCGCCCTGCGGCAGTCGCTCGCCCTCCTCGACGAGGAGCGGTGGCTCACCGTCCGGCTGCACGGCGAGCTCCTCACCGTCCGCGCCCGCATCGCCCAGCGCGTGGTCCCGGCCGACCAGGGCTTCGCCACCCAGGGCAGCTCCCGCATGTCGGTCCAGTGGCTGGCCACCGACCCGCGCCGGTACGCCGTCAACGAGCAGGTCGCCACGACCACTCCCCCGCAGCCGGAGTCCGGCCTCACCTGGCCGCTGACCTGGCCGCTCACCTGGGGCCAGGCCAAGAGCACCGGTGACGCCGTCGTCGAGAACACCGGTTCGGCCCCGGTCCACCCGGTCATCGTCTTCCGCGGCCCGTGCTCCATGCCGACCGTCACCGAGCGGGTCAGCCGGCGCCGGCTGCGGTACGCGATCGACCTGACCGCCGGTGACGAACTCACCGTCGACACGCGCGCGGGCACGGTCATGCTCAACAACTCCGCCTCCCGCCTGCACACCGCGATGGCCGACTCCACCCCGGAAGAGCTGTTCGTGCTCGACCCCGGTCGCACCGACCTGTCCTTCCGCCCCGAAGAGGGCACCGAGGACGCGCTGATGACCGTGCGCTGGCGCAGCGCCGAGTGGTGACCGGGACGCGCCGACCGTCCCCCGCCGGCCGCGCGGCGCCCTCGGGCGCCGGTGGTCGGCGGCTCCTCCCCGCCGACCACCCCGATCCGACCCCTCCCGGAGAGGCGACCCCATGACCGTACGCGCCGCTTGGCTCCAGTCCACCGGCCAGACCCGTGACGACACCCGCCTGACCCTCGCCGCCCTGCTGACGCCCAGCGGCCAGAGTGCCGAGGAGACCCCGCTCCGCTCGCGCGCGGGCATCGTGCCGGGTGGTTTCGTCCTGACCGGCAGCGCGCCCATGCAGGTCACCATCGGCACAGGCCGCGCGATCGTCCAGGGCAACGACACCGCCCAGGGCGCCTACCTCGTCGCGGCCACCGCGCCGGAGAGCTTCACGCTCGCGGACGGCGACCCGCAGTACGACCGCGTCGACCTGATCGAACTGGCCGTGTTGGACGACGTCTACGACCGTACGGGCACCACCGAGGCGGTCGTACGGGTGGTCAAGGGCACCCCCCAGGTCACGCCCGCCGTCCCGCCGACCGGGCCGGGCAGCACGATCCCGCTCTACACGGTCCGGGTACCGAAGGGCACCTCGGCCGGCACCGGCGGCATCGCCTGGGCCACCGCCGTCACCACCACGCACTGGCCGGTCGTCGCGCTCGGCGGCATCATGCCGGCCAGCGGCTTCAAGGGCGCCTACGTCGGCCAGTACCGGGACACGGCGGGCCTCCTCCAGCGCTGGGACGGCACGACCTGGGTCTCGTACCCCAAGGCCCTCGGCGGCATCGCCCCCAGCACCACGGCCGCCGGCGGCTACACCGGCCAGTACCGGGACAACGGAGGCGGACTGCAGCGCTGGAACGGGTCCGCCTGGCAGTACGTCCAGGGCGCCTCGACCCTGCTGCTCAGCGCCACGCAGTGGCTGACCACCCAGGCCCAGAGCATCGCCCCCAACACCTGGACCGTACTCAGCCTGCCCACCGTCGAGGTCGACGACGCCGCCGCCTGGACCTCGAACACGACGTACATCGTGCCGCGCACCGGCTGGTGGCGGGTCTCCGCGCACGCCACCTGGGCCAACGACGCCCAGACCGGCATGCGCGGCGCCCGCGTCATGGTCTCCGGCGCCGGACAGTCCCGGCTGACCTGGCTCACCCCCGCCGGCAACGGCGCCGTCTCCGTGGGCGGCGGCGGCGTGCTCAGGCTCGTGGCCGGCGAGACCCTCCAGCTGGCCGGCTTCCACAACCACAGCGCGGCGATCAAGACCCTCGGCGGCTCGGGCTACGCCTGCAACCTCACCGCCGAGTGGGTCAGGTCCTGACGCCCCCGACCGCCGAACCGTCCCTCGACCCCTCGAACGGAGAAACCCCATGAACCTGCGCAGCAGCTGGGTCGCCGAGACCGGCCAGACCCGCGAGGACACCCGGCTCACCCAGACCGGTGTCACCACCATGACCAACCCCGTCCAGGTCCGCTCCGGCGTCCTGCCCGGCTCCTACGGCGGCCAGTACCGGCTCTCCGGCTTCTGGACCTTCGGCTCCGCCGCCATGTCGGCGACCGTCTCCGAGGGCCGGGCCGTCATCCAGGGCGAGATCTCCGAAGGGGTCTTCCCGGTGACGCTGACGGCCTCCGAGGTCGTGACCTTCGCGCCGGGCAACGCCCAGTACAGCCGCATCGACCTGCTCGTCCTGAAGATCTACGACAGGCTCTACGACGGCGGGCAGCGCAGCGAGGCCACCATCGAGATCATCCAGGGCGCGGCCGCGCAGGACCCGAAGGCCCCGGCGGTCCCGCCGCGCTCCCTCCCGCTGTACGAGGTGACCGTCCCCGCCGGTGCCAGCGCGGGCAACGGCGGCATCCCCTGGAACAGCTCGCTCAAGGACCTGCGCACCCCGGTCGTCGCCCTCGGCGGCATCCTCCCGGTCGAGGGCGCGTCCCTGCCGGGCGCCTACCCCGGCCAGTACCAGGACGCGGGCGGCGCGCTCCAGCGCTGGGACGGCGGCGCCTGGGTCTCGTACCCGGCGGCGCTCGGCGGCATCATCCCGTCCTCCGCGTCCACCACACCGGCCAGCTACACCGGCCAGTACCGCGACTCGTCCGACGGACGGTTCCAGCGCTGGAACGGTTCCGCCTGGGTCCCGGCGGTGCCGGGCCCTTACTTCGTGGACAACCGTGACTACGGCGACACCACGTCGACCACGTACACGTCGACGCTCGCGGGCCGCACCAACAACCCGCTCTCGCTCTCCTTCGTCGCCCCGCCGTCGAAGGCGGTCGTCATCGGCTTCGGCTGCAAGATGAAGTCGCTGAGCCCCGACCACTACGCGTTCATGGCGCTCCGGCTCACCCAGGGCGCCAACGTCATCAGCGACCTCGAGGACGACTACGCGGTGCTCGCCGCCAGCCAGCACATGGTCTCGGTGTCCACCATGACCCGCCAGTCGGGCCTGACTCCCGGGGCGACGTACACGCTCACGGCCTACTTCCGGGTCATCGTCAACAACCTCGGTCTCAAGGCCGGTTTCGACAACACGTTCATCAGGGTCGACCCGCTGCCGTAGTCCGGCCCCCTTACGACAGGAGAAGAACCATGGCATTGCGCAGCGGCTGGCTTCCGCCGACCGGGCAGACCCGTGTCACCACCCGTCTCACCGCCCACGGCGCCACCACCCCGGTCAACCCGATGGCCTCGCGCTCCGGCATCCTGCCCGGCACGGCCGACGGCAAGTACCGGGTCGGCGGCCTCTGGCTGAGCGGCAGCGGCCCCATGAGCGCGACCGTCTACGCCGGGCGCGCCGTCGTCCAGGGCCCGAACGCCCAGGGCGCCTACCCCGTCACCCTCGACGCGGACACCGTCCTCACCTTCGGCGACGGCGATCCGATCAACCCGCGCGTCGACCTCGTCGTCCTGCGCGTGTACGACGACGAGTTCGACAACCTGACCAGGAGCGAAGCCGCCCTGGAGATCATCAAGGGCGAGCCGAAGGCACAGCCGACCGTCCCGAACGCACCCCCGCTCTCCCTGCCCCTCTTCTCCATCAGGGTGGAGAAGTCGGCCTCGGCCGGCACCGGCGGCATCGCCTGGGCGGGCGGGGCCGTCACCGACCTTCGGACCACCCTCGTCGGCGTGGGCGGCATCCTGCCCGTCTACAACAACGCCGGTGTGCCCGGCTCCTACCCCGGCCAGTACCAGGACAACGACAACGCCCACTGCCTCCAGCGCTGGGACGGCAACGGCTGGATGTCCTACCCGAAGGAGATCGGCGGCATAGCCCCCGCCGGCACGGTCTCCACCGGCGGCTACACCGGCCAGTTCCGCGAGCACAACGGCACCCTCCAGCGGTGGAACGGCAACTCCTGGGCCAACTACCAGCCGCCGGTGGAGGTGGAGACCGCCACCAGTGGCGTGACCCCGCTGACCGGCTGGACGGTGGTGGCGTTCTCCGCCCGACGCACCCGGGGCCTCGCGACCGTCCTCGTCACCGTCACCCGCAACGGCGCCACCGTCAACGTCGACAGCGCCGGCAACATCGCCGACGAGCCGCTGTGCACCCTGCCCGCCGGATGGCGGCCGGCCATCGACTTCGAGGCCTCCGCCTGCGACGGCTTCGGCGACGGCGGCGCTTACATCTCGCCCAGCGGACAGGTCAACCTGCGCACCTGGTCGTCCAACGGCGCCCTCGTGGCCGGCCGGAACATCCGCGTCTCCGCGACCTACGTCCTGTAAGGGGGCTGCTGCATGGCACTCGACACGCCCTACCGGGCCATCTTCTGCGACCTCGTGAGCGACACGACCCTCGACATCCTGCCGCTGCGGGACGTCTCGTTCGAGGACTACATCGGCCGGGCCGGCTCCCTGTCCGGCACCGTCCCCGTCCCCGACCGCGCCATCGCCGAACGGGCCCACAAGATCAAGCCGGGCCGCACCACCGTCTATCTGGAGCGCGGCGGAGACCTGTGGTGGGGCGGCATCGTCTGGACCACCAACCTGCAGTCCAGTGACCGGGGCGTGGTGACCCTGGGCATCCAGGCCTCCACCTTCGACTCGTACGCGAGCCGACGGCGTATCCGCACGGACGAGTTCGAGACCCGGTTCACCCAGCCGACCGACCAGTTCGTCATCGCCCGCAGCCTCTGGAAGAGCCTGTCGGACGGCCTCGGCCACAGCACGATCGACGTCGGTGACGGGACGGAGGAGTCCGGCGTCCTGCGGACGGCCTCCTGGCGGTACGGCGACGAGACCGTCTACCAGGAGGCGCTGGACCAGCTCGGCGCCCAGGAGAAGGGCTTCGAGTACCAGATCCTGGTGTACCGCGACCCGGCCGACGGCAAGCGAATCCGCCAGCTCCGGCTCGGTTCGCCCATCCGCACCGGCGCCACCGACATGATCTTCGACCGGCCCGGCGCGATCCTGTCGTACTCCCTTCCGGACGACGCCACCCGCGGCGGGACCGTCGCCCTGGCCCGCGGCGCCTCGACCAACAGCAACGCCGGCGCCGAGTCCCGGCCGACCGTGTCCGACCTCGCCTGGCCGAGGCCGCCGCTCCCGGACCTCTGGCCCCAGCTCGACCTGTCCTCGGACCACAACGACGTCAGCGACAAGGCCACGCTGAACTCGCTCGCCCAGGCCGCCGTCGACGGGGAGGCGGGCCACGTGCAGATCCCCGAGATCAGCATCCGGCTCGGCGGGATCGTCCCCCCGGCGCTCCTCGGGCGCACCGCCCGTGTCCGCATCACCGACGAATGGCATCCGACGGGCCTCGACGCCCGCTACCGCATCGTCGGCGTCAAGGTCCGGCCGGCCGAGCGAGGCCGCCCCGACACCGCCGAACTCGCACTCGAGGGGGCCTGATGGCACTGCTGCCCGAGGACATCGTCGACCGGCTGATCCAGATGGAGCGCCGGATCCAGGCGTTGTCCACAGCGGTCAACACCCGTCCTCCCTTCAACGAGATCCGTCCCGACCGGCCCTCCGGCAAGCCGGTCATCCGGATCTACGACGGCTACAACCACGAGCTGTTCGCCGACGACATGGCGACCGGCGGCCTCGCCAGGCCGTGGCTCCAGCTGATGCCGCCGGTGGACCACCTCAAGGAGGCGAAGTGGCCGTCCACCACGAGCACGACCTTCACCGCCATCGCCCAGTCCTTCAATCCGGTCTGGCAGCCCAAGATGCGGCTCGCGATGTACACGAGGGTGTCCAGCGGCGCGGCCGGCCAGGTGAAGGTCATGGTCGACGGCCAGCAGTTCGGCCCGACCGTCACCGCCGGGCAGACCTTCGACCACACCGGTCTGCTCCCGGTCGACCTGGCGACCAAGTTCGGCAAGGTGATGACCGTCGAGATCCACGCCGTGGTCACCAGTGGCACGGGCACGGTCTACGCCCAGCCCGTCAGCATGTACGGCACCCAGACCTGAGCCCGCGAGGAGCACACACCGTGAACATCGACCCCACCCAGCCCTGGGGCCTGGTCATCGACTACGCCGGGCGCGCCACCGTCACCGAGAACGGCCACACCCTCTCCGTACGCGTCTACGACAACGGCCTCGGATACGCCCTGGAGCGGGATCCCTTCACCGGCCAGTACCCGTCGGTGTACGTGAGCGCGGAGTTCGCCAGGACCGGCGCGGGTGACGCCACCCTGCGCGGCTTCGGCCTGGCCGTCGTCGAGGCGAGGGACGGCGTTCCCGCCGTGGCCGACCCGACCGCCGTCCAGCGGGCCGTCGCCGCCGCGCTCGCCGACTTCGAGGCCCGCCGCGCGGCCTACGCCTCGCTCTGCGCCACCTGGGACCCGGGCGACGAGCCCGCCACGGAGCCCGAGCCGGAAGACCAGCCGGGCCCGAGCCCGGCCACGGCCCCGAGCGCGACGAGCGCGACGAGCCCGACCCCGAACCCGACGAGCCCGGCCCCGAACCCGTAACCCCGCCGCGGCCCCCGTCCCCGCCGCCCCGCCCGCCCCGTACGCCCGCCCCCGCGCGGGCCTTTTTCATGTCCGGAGGACATCAGATGGCCACTCCCCTCCCCGCGGACCGGCTCGTCGCCGCGCTCCGCGCCGAAGGCGTCACCGTCGTCGAACACCCCGGCTGGCGCTCCCACCACCGCAACCACACCGGCGCCTGGGGCCCGGTCACCGGCGTGATGATCCACCACACCGTCAGCACCGGCACCGCCTCCTCCGTCGAGCTCTGCTTCAACGGCTACGACGGCCTGCCAGGACCGCTCTGCCACGGCGTCATCGCCAAGGACGGCACCGTCCACCTCGTCGGCAACGGCCGCGCCAACCACGCCGGCGCCGGCGACCCGTCCGTCCTCCAGGCCGTGATCACCGAGACGTACGGCGACCGGCCCCCGGCGCCGCGCGTCCACCAGGGCAGCCCCGGAACCGTCGACGGCAACTCCCGCTTCTACGGCTTCGAGTGCGTCAACCTCGGCAACGGCCGCGACCCCTGGCCGGCCGCCCAGCTCGACGCCGTCGAACGGGTGTCCGCCGCCCTGTGCCGGGCCCACGGCTGGGGCGCCAGGTCCGTCATCGGCCACCTGGAGTGGTCCGACTGGAAGAGCGACCCCAGGGGCTTCGGCATGCCGGACCTCCGCGGCCGCGTCCAGACCCGGCTCGCCAAGGCCCCCGCCAGGAACACCCCGGGCAGCGGCAAACCGGCCGCGCCCCGCCTCCAGCCGTTCCCTGGCACCTCGTTCTTCCGCAAGGAGACGAGCTCCCCGGTCATCACGGCCATGGGCCGCCGTCTCGTCGCCGAGGGCTGCTCCGCGTACGCGGTCGGCCCCGGCCCCCGCTGGAGCGAGGCCGACCGGCTCGGCTACGCGAAGTGGCAGCGCAAGCTCGGCTTCCGCGGCTCCGACGCGGACGGCATCCCCGGCGCCGCCTCCTGGAGCGCGCTGAAGGTCCCGTACACGAAGTCCCCGTAACTCCCACAGGAAGGCGAACGTCCCGATGTCCGACGCCGCCAAACGCACGGCCCGCACCGTCCTCCAGTCCGCCGTCGGCATCGCCGTCGTGCTCCCCGCCGTCGTCGACGCCTCCGGCATCCCCGCGACCCTCCCCTGGGTCGCCGGGGCGCTGGTCGTCGCCGGTGGTCTCACCCGGGTGATGGCCCTCGACGCGGTGCAGCAGCTGCTGCCGTCCTGGCTCCGCAGCACCCCCGCGCAGGGCGGTGCCGATGACCGAGTCTGACCCGAACGACCCCGTGGCCGTCGCCCTCGAACTGGAACGGCTCCGCGGCACCCTGGAGGCCGGCTTCGCCCGCGTCGACGGCGCGCTCGCGCTGCTCGTCCAGCGCAGCGACCAGTCCGACCGCCAGCTCGCCGACCACGAGGCCCGTCTCGACGCACTGGAACGCGGCCGCTGGCCGCTGACCAGCATCCTCGCGCTCGCCGCGAGCGCCGGAGCGCTCGTCGCCGTGTGGGAGCTGACCGCCAGGTGATCCCCTGGTGATTCCCTGGTGATCCCCTGGTGAGCGAACGCCGAAGGGCGGCCACCCCATGGGGTGACCGCCCTTCGGTCTCGCACTACTTACTGGTTGTACGGACCGTAGTCGTAGTCCTCCAGCGGAACGGCCTGGCCGGAGCCCGAGCCGAACGGCGAGTAGTCGATGTCGTCGTAGCCGACGGCCGAGTACATCGCGGCCTTGGCCTCTTCGGTCGGCTCGACCCGGATGTTGCGGTAACGGGACAGACCCGTACCGGCCGGGATGAGCTTACCGATGATGACGTTCTCCTTGAGGCCGATGAGGCTGTCGGACTTGGCGTTGATCGCCGCATCCGTCAGGACTCGGGTCGTCTCCTGGAAGGAGGCGGCCGACAGCCAGGATTCCGTCGCCAGCGAGGCCTTGGTGATACCCATCAGCTGCGGACGGCCGGAGGCGGGGTGACCGCCCTCGGTGACCACACGACGGTTCTCGGTCTCGAACTTCGAGCGCTCGACGAGCTCGCCCGGCAGCAGCTCCGCGTCGCCGGACTCGATGATCGTCACACGGCGCAGCATCTGCCGGATGATGATCTCGATGTGCTTGTCGTGGATCGACACGCCCTGCGAGTTGTAGACCTTCTGGACCTCGGCGACCAGGTGGATCTGGACCGCGCGCTGACCCAGGATCCGCAGCACGTCGTGCGGGTTGGTGGCACCCACGGTGAGCTTCTGGCCCACCTCGACGTGGTCGCCCTCGCCCACGAGCAGACGGGCCCGCTTCGAGATCGGGAACGCCGTCTCGTCGGAGCCGTCGTCCGGGGTGACGACGAGCTTCTTGGTCTTCTCGGTCTCCTCGATACGGACGCGGCCGGCCGCCTCCGAGATCGGGGCGACACCCTTGGGCTGACGAGCCTCGAAGAGCTCGACGACACGGGGCAGACCCTGGGTGATGTCGTCACCGGCCACACCACCGGTGTGGAAGGTACGCATCGTCAGCTGGGTACCGGGCTCACCGATGGACTGGGCGGCGATGATGCCGACCGCCTCACCGATGTCGACGAGCTTGCCGGTGGCGAGCGAACGGCCGTAGCAGAACGCACAGGTACCGACGGCGGACTCACAGGTCAGGACCGAACGGGTCTTGACCTCCTCGACGCCCGCGTTGAGGAGGGCGTCGATGAGCACGTCACCCAGGTCGACGTTGGCCGGCGCGATGACCTTGCCGTCGATGACGACGTCCTCGGCGAGCATCCGGGCGTACACGGAGGTCTCGACGTCGTCCGTCTTGCGCAGGACACCGTCGGCGCCGCGCTCGGCGATCCGCAGCTTCAGACCGCGCTCGGTGCCGCAGTCCTCCTCGCGGATGATCACGTCCTGCGAGACGTCCACCAGACGACGGGTCAGGTAACCCGAGTCGGCGGTACGCAGGGCGGTGTCCGCCAGACCCTTACGGGCACCGTGCGTGGAGATGAAGTACTCCAGGACGGTGAGGCCCTCACGGAAGGACGCCTTGATGGGACGCGGGATCGTCTCGTTCTTGGCGTTCGACACCAGACCACGCATACCCGCGATCTGACGCATCTGCATCATGTTTCCTCGGGCACCCGAGTCGACCATCATGAAGATGGGGTTCGTCTTCGGGAAGTTCGCGTTCATCGCCTCGGCGACCTCGTTGGTCGCCTTGGTCCAGATCGCGATGAGCTCCTGAGTGCGCTCTTCCTTGGTGATCAGACCGCGCTCGTACTGCTTCTGGACCTTCTCGTCCTGCTCCTCGTAGCCCTTGACGATGGCCTTCTTGGCCTCGGGCACGACGACGTCGGAGATGGCCACGGTGACACCGGACCGGGTCGCCCAGTAGAAGCCCGCCGCCTTCAGGTTGTCGAGCGTCGCCGCCACGATGACCTTGGGGTAGCGCTCGGCGAGGTCGTTGACGATCTCGGAGAGCTGCTTCTTGCCGACGGAGTAGTCGACGAACGGGTAGTCCTCGGGCAGCAGCTCGTTGAAGAGCGCGCGGCCCAGCGAGGTGCGCAGACGGAACGAGTCACCCTGCTGCCACTCCGGCTCGCCCTCCTCCGTGACCGGGGGGACCCAGCCACGCGGAGCGACGGTGCCCACGGGGAAGCGGATGTCGATCTGCGACTGCAGCGCGAGCTCGCCGGCGTCGAACGCCATGATCGCCTCGGCCGTGGAGCCGAACGCGCGGCCCTCGCCCTTGGTGTCACGGAGCTCACCGTCGGTGGTCAGGAAGAACAGACCGAGGACCATGTCCTGGGTCGGCATCGTGACCGGACGGCCGTCGGCGGGCTTCAGGATGTTGTTCGAGGACAGCATCAGGATGCGGGCCTCGGCCTGCGCCTCCGCGGAGAGCGGAAGGTGCACGGCCATCTGGTCACCGTCGAAGTCCGCGTTGAACGCGGTGCAGACGAGCGGGTGGATCTGGATGGCCTTGCCCTCGACCAGCTGGGGCTCGAAGGCCTGGATGCCGAGGCGGTGCAGCGTGGGCGCACGGTTCAGCAGGACCGGGTGCTCGGCGATGACCTCTTCGAGGACGTCGTACACGACCGTGCGGCCGCGCTCGACCATCCGCTTGGCGCTCTTGATGTTCTGCGCGTGGTTCAGGTCGACCAGGCGCTTCATCACGAACGGCTTGAAGAGCTCCAGCGCCATGGCCTTGGGCAGACCGCACTGGTGCAGCTTCAGCTGCGGACCGACGACGATGACGGAACGCGCGGAGTAGTCCACACGCTTGCCGAGCAGGTTCTGGCGGAATCGGCCCTGCTTGCCCTTCAGCATGTCGCTGAGGGACTTCAGGGGACGGTTACCGGGACCGGTCACCGGACGACCACGACGACCGTTGTCGAAGAGGGCGTCCACGGCCTCCTGAAGCATGCGCTTCTCGTTGTTCACGATGATCTCGGGCGCGCCGAGGTCGAGAAGTCGCTTCAGACGGTTGTTGCGGTTGATCACGCGGCGGTACAGGTCGTTCAGGTCGGAGGTCGCGAAGCGGCCACCGTCCAGCTGCACCATCGGACGCAGGTCCGGCGGGATGACCGGCACGCAGTCGAGAACCATGCCCTTGGGGCTGTTCGCGGTCTGCAGGAACGCGGAGACGACCTTGAGGCGCTTGAGCGCACGGGTCTTCTTCTGGCCCTTGCCGGTGCGGATGATCTCGCGGAGCCTCTCGGCCTCCTCCTCGAGATCGAACGACTCGAGGCGCTTCTGCAGAGCGGCCGCACCCATCGAACCGTCGAAGTACATGCCGAAGCGGTCACGCAGTTCGCGGTAGAGGAGCTCGTCGCCCTCCAGGTCCTGGACCTTGAGGTTCTTGAAGCGCGACCAGACCTCGTCCAGACGGTCGATCTCGCGCTGCGCACGGTCGCGCAGCTGCTTCATCTCACGCTCGGCGCCCTCGCGCACCTTGCGGCGCACATCGGCCTTCGCGCCCTCGGCCTCCAGCTCGCCGAGGTCGTTCTCGAGCTTCTTGGCGCGGGCCTCCAGGTCGGAGTCGCGACGGTTCTCGATCTGCTGACGCTCGACGGAGACGTGCGCCTCCAGCGAGGGCAGGTCACGCGTACGACGCTCGTCGTCGACGTACGTGATCATGTACGCCGCGAAGTAGATGACCTTCTCGAGGTCCTTCGGGGCGAGGTCGAGCAGGTAGCCAAGACGCGACGGGACGCCCTTGAAGTACCAGATGTGGGTGACGGGAGCGGCGAGCTCGATGTGGCCCATCCGCTCACGGCGCACCTTCGCGCGGGTGACCTCGACGCCACACCGCTCACAGATGATGCCCTTGAAGCGGACACGCTTGTACTTGCCGCAGTAGCACTCCCAGTCCCGGGTCGGACCGAAGATCTTCTCGCAGAAGAGTCCGTCCTTCTCGGGCTTGAGCGTGCGGTAGTTGATGGTCTCCGGCTTCTTGACCTCGCCGTGGCTCCACTGACGGATGTCGTCAGCGGTGGCCAGACCGATCCGGAGCTCGTCGAAGAAGTTGACGTCGAGCACTATGCGTCAATCCCTCTCAGGGTTGTAAGGCTTGGGGTCTGATACGGGGGTCCTGGGGCCGGCGGGGGGACCGTGACTGGTCCCCCCGGCCGGACTCCCGTCAGACCTCTTCGACGCTGCTCGGCTCGCGCCGGGACAGGTCGATGCCGAGCTCCTCCGCTGCGCGGAAGACGTCCTCGTCGGTGTCGCGCATCTCGATGGACATGCCGTCCGAGGACAGCACCTCCACGTTGAGGCACAGGGACTGCATCTCCTTGATGAGCACCTTGAAGGACTCGGGGATGCCGGGCTCAGGGATGTTCTCGCCCTTGACGATGGCCTCGTAGACCTTCACGCGGCCGGTCACATCGTCGGACTTGATCGTCAGCAGCTCCTGGAGGGCGTACGCGGCGCCGTATGCCTCCAGCGCCCACACCTCCATCTCACCGAAGCGCTGGCCACCGAACTGGGCCTTACCACCCAGCGGCTGCTGGGTGATCATCGAGTACGGACCGGTCGAACGCGCGTGGAGCTTGTCGTCGACCAGGTGGTGGAGCTTGAGGATGTACATGTAACCGACCGAGATCGGTTCCGGGAACGGCTCGCCGGAGCGGCCGTCGAACAGCCTCGCCTTACCGGTCGGGAGCACCATGCGCTCGCCGTCGCGGTTCGGGATGGTGTGGTTCAGCAGACCCGCGAGCTCGTCCTCACGCGCACCGTCGAAGACGGGGGTGGCGACGTTGGTGCCCGGGGCGACCTGGTCGGCGCCGATCGCCTGGAGGCGCTGCGCCCACTCGTCCGCGAGGCCGGAGACGTCCCAGCCGCGGCTGGCGAGCCAGCCGAGGTGGATCTCCAGGACCTGTCCCGGGTTCATTCGGGACGGGACACCCAGCGGGTTGAGGATGATGTCGACCGGGGTGCCGTCCTCGAGGAACGGCATGTCCTCGATGGGCAGGATCTTGGAGATGACGCCCTTGTTGCCGTGACGACCGGCGAGCTTGTCACCGTCGGTGATCTTGCGCTTCTGGGCGACGTAGACGCGGACCAGCTGGTTCACGCCCGGGGGAAGCTCGTCGCCCTCCTCGCGGTCGAAGACGCGGACGCCGATGATCTTGCCGATCTCGCCGTGCGGCACCTTCAGCGAGGTGTCACGGACCTCACGGGCCTTCTCACCGAAGATCGCGCGGAGCAGGCGCTCCTCCGGGGTCAGCTCGGTCTCGCCCTTGGGCGTGACCTTGCCGACGAGGATGTCGCCGGCGACGACCTCGGCACCGATACGGATGATGCCGCGCTCGTCGAGGTCGGCGAGGACCTCCTCGGAGACGTTCGGGATGTCCCGGGTGATCTCCTCCGGGCCGAGCTTGGTGTCACGGGCGTCGACCTCGTGCTCCTCGATGTGGATCGAGGAGAGGACGTCGTCCTGCACGAGGCGCTGCGACAGGATGATCGCGTCCTCGTAGTTGTGACCCTCCCACGGCATGAACGCCACGAGCAGGTTCTTGCCGAGGGCCATCTCGCCGTCTTCGGTGGCGGGACCGTCGGCGAGGACCTGGCCCTCGATGACGCGGTCGCCCTCGTCCACGACGACCTTCTGGTTCACAGAGGTGCCCTGGTTGGAGCGGGAGAACTTGTGCAGGCGGTACGTGATGTACGTGCCGTCGTCGTTGGCGACCGTGATGTAGTCGGCCGACAGCTCCTGGACGACACCGTCCTTCTCGGCCTTGAGCACGTCACCGGCGTCGGTGGCGCAGCGGTACTCCATGCCGGTGCCGACGAGCGGGGCCTCCGACTTGATGAGCGGCACCGCCTGCCGCATCATGTTCGCGCCCATGAGGGCGCGGTTGGCGTCGTCGTGCTCGAGGAACGGGATCATGGCGGTCGCGACCGACACCATCTGGCGCGGCGAGACGTCCATGTAGTCGACCTCGGACGGCAGGACGTAGTCGACCTCGCCGCCACGCTTGCGCACCAGGACGCGGTTCTCGGTGAGCCGCATGTCGTCGTTGAGCGCGGCGTTGGCCTGCGCGATGACGAAGCGGTCCTCCTCGTCGGCGGTGACGTAGTCGACCTCGTCGGTGACCTGGCCGTCGATGACCTTGCGGTACGGCGTCTCGATGAAGCCGAACGCGTTGACGCGGCCGTACGAGGCGAGCGAACCGATCAGACCGATGTTCGGGCCTTCGGGGGTCTCGATCGGGCACATGCGTCCGTAGTGGGACGGGTGCACGTCTCGGACCTCGAAGCCGGCCCGCTCACGGGACAGACCACCAGGGCCCAGCGCCGAGAGACGACGCTTGTGCGTCAGACCCGACAGCGGGTTGTTCTGGTCCATGAACTGGGACAGCTGGCTGGTGCCGAAGAACTCCTTGATGGAGGCGACGACCGGCCGGATGTTGATCAGGGTCTGCGGCGTGATCGCCTCGACGTCCTGGGTGGTCATGCGCTCGCGCACGACGCGCTCCATACGAGCCAGACCCGTGCGGACCTGGTTCTGGATGAGCTCGCCGACGTTGCGCAGACGACGGTTGCCGAAGTGGTCGATGTCGTCGGTCTCGACGACGATCTCGTTGCCGTTCTCGCCGATCGTCTCGGTCTCGCCCGCGTGGAGCTTGACCAGGTACTTGATCGTGGCGATGACGTCGTCGGTGGTGAGCACGCCGGCGTCCAGCGGCTCGTCGGCGCCGAGCTTCTTGTTCACCTTGTAGCGGCCGACCTTGGCGAGGTCGTAGCGCTTCGGGTTGAAGTAGAGGTTCTCGAGCAGCGTCTGAGCGGCCTCACGGGTCGGCGGCTCGCCCGGACGGAGCTTGCGGTAGATGTCGAGCAGCGCGTCGTCCTGGCCCTGGGTGTGGTCCTTCTCCAGGGTGGCGCGCATGGACTCGTACTCGCCGAACTCCTGCAGGATCTGCTCGGTGGTCCAGCCGAGAGCCTTGAGGAGGACGGTGACGGACTGCTTGCGCTTGCGGTCGATGCGGACACCGACCAGGTCGCGCTTGTCGATCTCCATCTCCAGCCAGGCACCCCGGGACGGGATGATCTTGGCGGAGAAGATGTCCTTGTCGGACGTCTTGTCGATGGAGGAGTCGAAGTAGACACCCGGCGAACGGACCAGCTGCGACACCACGACACGCTCGGTGCCGTTGATGACGAAGGTGCCCTTGTTCGTCATGAGCGGGAAATCGCCCATGAAGACGGTCTGGGACTTGATCTCGCCGGTCTCGTTGTTGGTGAACTCGGCGGTGACGAAGAGCGGGGCGCCGTACGTGAAGTCACGGTCCTTGCACTCGTCGATCGAGTTCTTCGGCGGCTCGAAGCGGTGGTCGCGGAAGGTCAGCGACATCGACCCGGAGAAGTCCTCGATCGGCGAGATCTCCTCGAAGATCTCTTCCAGGCCGGACTTCGTGGGGACGTCCTGTCCCGACTCAAGGGCAGCCTCGACGCGAGCCTTCCAGGCGGCGTTGCCGAGCAGCCAGTCAAAACTCTCGGTCTGCAGCGCGAGGAGGTTCGGAACCTCGAGGGGCTCCTTGATCTTTGCAAAGGAGATGCGCAGCGGGGCGGTGCTTGCGCCGTTGTTCGTATTGGTCGAGGCGTTGCGCGAGGCGGCCAAGAGGGGGTCCTTCCGAGGGCTCGGACTCACTACGCGCGTACCGGTCCCCTGCATCGCTTCACGGCAGACTTTTCCTGACATGACCGAAAGGCCAGTTCAGACGGGGTCGGTCCACGAAGCGGATGCGAAGGTATGCCCCTGGTGACGGGCAGGGGGCAGCTAACAGGCAGCGCAAAGGGTCAGTGTAGCCACTTGGCTCACTGATGTCCAGGGCGAGTTCCTCGCGACCCTCGTTGCTCTCAACTCCGCGCTACTCGCGCCGTGCGGCGCACCTCGATACTGCCCGTTCAGTCGTCGATCCATGCCTCGGAAACGGATCGTTGTGACGACGCGTCCTGAGAATTGCGCGCTGCGTGCGGTTCGTCAAGGCCCCCCGGTGTGCGGGGCGCACGGCGAAGATCACCATACTCCGCTCCCCGCGGCCCCCAGGGGCCCCGCCACGCCCTTCCCGGGGAACGCCGAGAGGCGACCACCCACAAGGGTGATCGCCTCTCGGTGCTCCCGCGTTACACGGGGGCAGGAGTCAGCTCAGCGAGCCGAAACGGTCTTACTTGACCGTGACGGAGGCGCCGGCGGCCTTGAGGGACTCGGCAGCCTTCTCGGCGGCCTCCTTCGCGACCTTCTCGAGGACCGGCTTCGGGGTGCCGTCGACGAGGTCCTTGGCCTCCTTGAGGCCCAGGGAGGTGAGCTCGCGCACGACCTTGATGACCTGGATCTTCTTGTCGCCGGCACCCTCGAGGATGACGTCGAACTCGTCCTGCTCCTCGACGGCCTCGGCACCGGCGGCCGGGGCGCCCGGGCCGGCAACGGCGACGGCCGCGGCGGCGGTGACGTCGAACTTGTCCTCGAACGCCTTCACGAACTCGGAGAGCTCGATGAGGGTCATCTCCTCGAACTGGGCGAGGAGGTCGTCCTGAGAGAGCTTCGCCATGATGGGCGATCCTTCCACTAATTCGGCAGGTGCCGGATGTATGTAGAGGCGGGCGTAACGGCCCGCTGTGACCCGCGCACTAGGCGGCGCGGATCAATGCGCGAGCCGAGTTACTCGGCACCGCCCTGCTCGGCGAGCTTGACGCGAAGCGCCTCCGCGGTGCGGACGAACTTCGACGGCAGCGCCTGGAAGAGCGAGGCAGCCTGAGACTGCTTGCCCTTGAACGCGCCGGCCAGCTTGCTGAGCAGAACCTCACGGGACTCGAGGTCCGCGAGCTTCTTGATCTCATCGGCGGAGAGCGCCTTGCCGTCAAGGACACCGCCCTTGATGATGAGATTCGGGTTCTCCTTGGCGAAGTCACGCAGGCTCTTCGCCGACTCCACCGGGTCACCGGTGATGAAGGCGACCGCGGTCGGACCAGCGAAGTGCTCGTCCAGCGCGGTGATCCCGGCCTGGTTGGCCGCAATCTTGGTCAGCGTGTTCTTCACCACGGCGTACTGGGCGTTCTCACCGAGCGAACGACGCAGCGTCTTGAGCTGCGCCACGGTGAGACCCCGGTACTCGGTCAGCACAGCGGCGTTCGAGCTGCGGAACTGGTCCTCAAGCTCGGCTACCGCGGCAGCCTTGTCGGGCCTTGCCATAGAGCGTCGGCCTCCTTCCGGGTGATGAGGACCGCTCAGAAGGGGCTGACAAAACAAAACGCCCCGGCGCAAGCGCTCGGGGCTCAGCTCAACCGCATCACGAAGATCCGGGAACTCTTCCACAAACACCTGCGCGGGTCGTTCGCGTCTCAGCGAATCCTTCGGCCACCGCACCCTGGGGGCGCAGTAACGACCAGCGGTCTTTGGCTTCTGTGGAAGAGTACGTGACCGTGTCGGCAAAGGGCAAATCAGGCCTTCCCGAGGCCCTTCAGCATCTCGAAGAGGTCCAGCGTGTCCTTGGCCGGCGGCGCCTGGACGGCGGCCTGGGTGCCGTAGTCGCTGTAGTCGGCCCGGATCTGCATCGTGCCCTCGGCCATCGTCATGCCGATGTCCATGCGCGCCGGGTAGCCGTCCTCGTTGACCCAGACCTCGGTGTCGTAGCCCTTGAGGCCCGCCTTCTTCACGTTGGCGATGAGGGTGTCGTAGTCCTCCTTGGAGAGCGCCTTGGAGGTGTTGTTGGCCTGGAGCATCTGCTCGAAGGTCAGCGTGCCCTTGTAGTGCTGCGTCTCCATGCCGTTGATCTTCTCGGCGCCGACGTGCTTGAGGTTCGGGGAGTCGAGGAGCAGCGCGAGCTGCTGGGCCGGGTCCTGGTTCATGCTGTCCAGGCCGCCGGTCAGCTGCTTCTGGAGTGCCTTGTCGCCGGAGGCGTCCGCGGCGGCCTTCAGGTCCAGCTTCATCCAGCGCTTGCCGTCCATCTCGGCGGCCTGCTTCACGCCCATGTCCATGTACATGACGTTGTCGAGCATCACCATGCGCATCTGCTCGGGGGCGCCGGAAGCGGCCGCGCCGCTCAGCATGGAGCCCTTCATGGTGATGTCCATCACCGCGGGGTCCCAGCCCTGGACGCCGGTCAGCTCGGCGGTGCCCGAGTCCGCCCCGGCCCCGGACATGCTCATCGTCATCCTGACCTTGGCGGCCTTGGCCGCGGAGGTCTTCTCGTACGCGGCCTGGATGACCTTCGTGACGTCGCCCGGGCTCTGGGTCTTCGGGGCGTCGGACGCCTTGCCCGTGCCGTCCTGACAGCCCGCGACACCCAGCGAGAGTGCCATCGCCGTGACGGCGACGCCCGCGCGCTTCCCTGCTGACCTGTTCATGAGAGTTCCCCACCCCTTGATCGACGTCTTCGCTCTCCCTGCACCGTAACAAGGAACAGGCCCCCGCCTCTCCGAGGAGAGGCGGGGGCCTGTCGACCACTCAGTGAACCGATGGGGTTCAGACCGCGGCCGGGTCCTCCTCGACGAGGAGGTTGCGGGTGCGGTTGGAGTCCAGCGGGATGCCGGGGCCCATCGTCGTCGTCAGGGTCGCCTTCTTGATGTAGCGGCCCTTGGCGGCGGACGGCTTCAGACGGAGGATCTCGTCCAGAGCCGCGGCGTAGTTCTCGACCAGCTTCGTCTCGTCGAAGGAGACCTTGCCGATGATGAAGTGCAGGTTCGAGTGCTTGTCGACGCGGAACTCGATCTTGCCGCCCTTGATGTCGTTGACAGCCTTCGCGACATCGGGGGTGACGGTGCCGACCTTGGGGTTCGGCATGAGACCACGCGGGCCGAGGACGCGGCCGAGGCGGCCGACCTTGCCCATGAGGTCCGGGGTGGCCACCACGGCGTCGAACTCGTTCAGGCGGTTGCCCTTGGAGATCTCGTCGATGAGCTCGTCGGAGCCGACGATGTCGGCGCCGGCGGCGATCGCGGCCTCGGCACGGTCACCGGTCGCGAAGACCAGGACCCGGGCGGTCTTACCGGTGCCGTGCGGGAGGTTCACGGTGCCGCGGACCATCTGGTCGGCCTTGCGCGGGTCGACACCCAGGCGGAAGGCGACCTCGACGGTGCCGTCGAACTTCGTGGTGGCGGTGTCCTTGGCGAGACGGACGGCCTCGAGGGGGGCGTAGTTCCGCTCCCGGTCGATCTTGGCGTCCGCGCTGCGGAGAGCCTTGCTGCGCTTCACTTCTGCTCCTGTTGGTTCAGGTACGGAGTCGTGGTGCGGGCCGCGCCGGCCCTACCACTAGGTCACGAGGGGGGTGATCAGCCCTCGACCGTGATGCCCATGGAACGGGCGGTGCCGGCGATGATCTTCGACGCGGCGTCGAGGTCGTTGGCGTTCAGGTCGGGGAGCTTGACCGTGGCGATCTCGCGGACCTGGGCGGCCGTGAGCTTCGCGACCTTGGTCTTGTGCGGCTCGCCGGAGCCCTTGTCCACACCCGCGGCCTTGAGGATCAGCTTGGCGGCCGGCGGAGTCTTGGTGATGAAGGTGAAGGAGCGGTCGTCGTAGACCGTGATCTCCACCGGCACGACCATGCCACGCTGCGACTCGGTCGCGGCGTTGTAGGCCTTGCAGAACTCCATGATGTTGACGCCGTGCTGGCCCAGTGCGGGACCGACCGGCGGGGCCGGGTTCGCCGCACCGGCGTTGATCTGGAGCTTGATAAGCCCCGTGACCTTCTTCTTCTTGGGAGGCATTGCTCTCTCCGGGTCCTAGTGAGAGTGTTCAGCCCGCCGTCCGGTCATCCGGATGGAGGCATACCGCACAACGATAACGGGTATAGGCGCGCGGCTAAAAACCGAGCAGGTCAGAGCAGCTGCGAGAGCCACTCTGACCTGGTCGGAAACCTATGAGATCAGTTCTTCTGGATCTGGTCGAAGCTGAGCTCGACCGGGGTCTCGCGACCGAAGATCTCGACGAGGCCCTTGACCTTCTTCGAGTCGGGGTTGATCTCGTTGATCGTGGCCTGGAGGGTCGCGAAGGGACCGTCCGTGACCGTGACCGAGTCGCCGACCTCGAAGTCCAGGACCTGGACCTCCAGCTTGCGGGACGGAGCCGGCTTGCCCTCGGCCTCGGCGGCCTCGCGGGCGGCCTTCTCCTCGGCCTCCGGGGCGAGCATCTTGACGATCTCGTCCAGGGTCAGCGGGTACGGGTCGTAGGCGTTGCCCACGAAGCCGGTGACGCCGGGGGTGTTGCGGACGACGCCCCAGGACTCGTTCGTCAGGTCCATGCGGACGAGAACGTAGCCGGGAAGCTTGTTCTGCTTGACGTTCTTCCGCTCGCCGCCCTTGATCTGGACGATCTCTTCCTCGGGGACCTCGGCCTGGTAGATGAAGTCCTCGACGTTGAGCGAGACGGCGCGCTGCTCGAGGTTCGCCTTCACGCGCTTCTCGTAGCCCGCGTAGGTGTGGATGACGTACCACTCGCCGGGGAGGGTGCGCAGCTCCTCGCGGAGCGCGGCGACCGGGTCGACCGGGGCGGCCGGCTCGGCCTCTTCCTCGGTCTCGTCGTCGGCGTCCTCGACGTCGGCGGTCTCGACGGTCTCGTCCTCGTCGCTCTCGGCGGCGTCGACGGTCTCGTCCTCGTCGCTCTCGGCGGCGTCGACGTCCTCGTCGGTCTCCTGCTCGTCCTCGTCCTCGACGTGGACGGCGGCTTCCTCGGCGGCGTCGCCGGCAACGTCGTCAGCAGCGTCCGCCTGGTCCTCGTCGGCCGCCTCGACGATGTCCTGCTCGTCCTCGACGGACTCGGACTCGAAGGCGTCGTTCAGGTTCGCGTCAGACACGGTGGCTGCTTCTTCCTGCGATACAGATGGGGTGGAACAAAAAGTCAGCCGAAGACGTACTTGACTGCTTCCTGGAAGCCATAGTCAATCACGGTGACAAGGCCGATCATGATGACGACGAAGATGATCACCACAGTGGTGTACGTCGACAGCTGGCTGCGCGTGGGCCAGACGACCTTGCGGAGCTCGGCGACGATCTGGCGGTAGAAGAGCGCGAGACGGCCCAGAGGGCCCTTCTTTCCGCGCTTGCCGCCCTTGCGGGACTTCTTCTTCTCGGCCTCGTCATCGGCATCAGGCATGTCGATGGAGCCTACGGCGTCCGTCACGATCTCTCACCTGATTCCGGGTCGGCCGTGCCGCGCCCGGGTGGAGCCGCACGGCGGTGCAATGAAGTACGTACATGCGCACAACACCTGGCGGTGTGTGTAGCAGGGCCGGAGGGACTTGAACCCCCAACCGCCGGTTTTGGAGACCGGTGCTCTACCAATTGAGCTACGACCCTTTGTTGGTGTCCCCAACCTACCGCATCGTGAGATGTGGTCGGTGCGGGCCAACGAGCAGTGAGCATACGTGGTCAGAGGGCTTCACGTCGAACAGAAACCACGGGCGACCTCCCGTCGGACGCGCGTACGACCGGGAATGACCGTTCCTGTCCGGTCCGTGAAACCTGTGTGTCGGGCCCTGAGGCGGTCTGGGACGATGGGCCGTATGAGCGCTGCTACCCCTCCCACCGAGCGTCGGGTCTCCGCCCGCGTCGGTGCGATCTCCGAGTCCGCCACCCTCGCCGTCGACGCCAAGGCCAAGGCCCTCAAGGCCGCCGGGCGCCCGGTGATCGGTTTCGGCGCGGGTGAGCCCGACTTCCCGACTCCGGACTACATCGTCGACGCGGCCATCGAGGCCTGCAAGAACCCCAAGTTCCACCGCTACACGCCCGCCGGCGGCCTCCCCGAGCTGAAGGCCGCCATCGCCGCCAAGACGCTCCGCGACTCCGGCTACGAGGTCGACGCCTCCCAGGTCCTGGTGACCAACGGCGGCAAGCAGGCGATCTACGAGGCCTTCGCCGCGATCCTCGACCCGGGCGACGAGGTCATCGTCCCGGCGCCGTACTGGACGACGTACCCCGAGTCGATCCGTCTCGCGGGCGGTGTCCCGGTGGAGGTCGTGGCCGACGAGACCACCGGCTACCGGGTCTCGGTGGAGCAGCTGGAGGCGGCGCGTACGGAGAGGACCAAGGTCGTCCTCTTCGTCTCCCCGTCGAACCCGACCGGCGCCGTCTACAGCGAGGCCGAGACCGAGGCGATCGGCCGCTGGGCCGTCGAGCACGGTCTGTGGGTGCTGACGGACGAGATCTACGAGCACCTGGTGTACGGCGACGCGTCCGCGGTCTCGCTGCCGTCGGTCATGCCGGAGCTGCGCGACAAGTGCATCGTCGTCAACGGTGTCGCCAAGACGTACGCGATGACCGGCTGGCGCGTGGGATGGATCATCGGCCCGAAGGACGTCGTGAAGGCCGCGACCAACCTGCAGTCGCACGCCACGTCCAACGTGAGCAACGTGGCGCAGATGGCCGCGCTCGCCGCCGTGTCGGGCAACCTGGACGCGGTCGCCGAGATGGGCCGCGCCTTCGACCGGCGCCGCCAGACGATCGTGCGGATGCTCAACGAGATCGACGGCGTGTTCTGCCCCAACCCGGAGGGCGCGTTCTACGTGTACCCGTCGGTGAAGGCGCTGCTCGGCAAGGAGATCCGCGGCAAGCGCCCGCAGACCTCGGTCGAGCTCGCGGCCCTGATCCTGGACGAGGCCGAGGTCGCGGTCGTCCCGGGTGAGGCCTTCGGCACGCCGGGCTACCTGCGTCTGTCGTACGCGCTGGGTGACGAGGACCTGGTGGAGGGCGTGTCCCGGATGCAGAAGCTGCTCGCCGAGGCCACCGTCTGATCGACGGCCCCGTGCCCTGCGGGCCCCCGGTTCTTCGGAGCCGGGGGCCCGTTTTTGCGTTCTAGCGAGGTCCCGATCGGGGAAACCGGGTGTCCTGCTCCGTTCGGGTGCGGCAGGATCGATCGATGCTGGCCTCTTCAGGGGGACACCCCCCGTACCCCCCGCACGGACACCGCGACATCAGCCTGCTGCCCAAGGCGCATCTGCATCTGCACTTCACCGGTTCGATGCGGCCCACGACGCTCATCGAGCTGGCCGACAAGTACGGTGTGCACCTTCCCGAGGCGCTGAGCAGCGGTACGCCTCCGAAGCTGCGGGCGACCGACGAGCGCGGCTGGTTCCGCTTCCAGCGGCTCTACGACATCGCCCGCTCCTGCCTGCGGACGCCCGAGGACATCCAGCGGCTGGTGCGCGAGGCGGCCGAGGAGGACGTCAGGGACGGTTCCGGGTGGCTGGAGATCCAGGTCGACCCCACCTCGTACGCGCCGCATCTCGGCGGGCTCATCCCGGCCCTGGAGGTCATCCTCGACGCGGTGGAGTCGGCGGCGCGGGAGACCGGGCTCGGGATGCGGGTGCTGGTCGCGGCGAACCGGATGAAGCACCCCCTGGAGGCGCGGACGCTCGCCCGGCTCGCGGTGCGGTTCGCGGACCGGGGCGTGGTGGGCTTCGGACTCTCCAACGACGAACGGCGGGGCCTGGCCCGGGACTTCGACCGGGCCTTCGCCATCGCGCGGGACGGCGGCCTCCTCGCGGCCCCGCACGGCGGCGAGCTGGCGGGTCCCGCGTCCGTACGCGACTGCCTGGACGATCTGCGGGCGACACGGGTGGGGCACGGGGTGCGGTCGGCGGAGGACCCGCGGCTGCTGCGGAAGCTCGCGGAGCGGGGTGTGACCTGCGAGGTCTGCCCGGCGTCCAATGTGGCGCTCGGGGTGTACGAGAAGCACGAGGACGTGCCGCTGCGGACCCTCTTCGAGGCGGGGGTGCCGATGGCGCTCGGCGCGGACGACCCGCTGCTCTTCGGCTCGCGGCTGGCCGACCAGTACGAGATCGCGCGCCGGCACCACGGGTTCACGGACGCGGAGCTGGCGGAGCTGGCACGGCAGTCGGTGCGCGGCTCGGCGGCCCCGGAGGGCGTACGGACGAAGCTGCTCGCGGGGATCGACGACTGGATCGCCGGCTGAGTATCCCGGGCGGCGCGCGGGCGTGGCGCCCTAGAGGGCCACGCCCACCGTGACGGGCTCGTTGACCAGGGTGATCCCGAAGGCCTCCCGGACCCCCGCGACGACCTCGCGGGCGAGCGCGAGCAGGTCCTCGGTGGTCGCCTCGCCCCGGTTGGTGAGGGCGAGCGTGTGCTTGGTGGAGATCCGCGCGGGCCCGGAGCCGTACCCCTTGGTGAATCCGGCCCTGTCGATCAGCCAGGCGGCGGAGGTCTTGGTGAAGCCGTCGCCGGCGGGGAAGGCCGGCGGGGTGACGTCCGCGCCGAGCCGCTCGGTCACGCGCGCGTGGAAGGCGGCGTACTCCTCGTCCGTGAGGATCGGGTTGGTGAAGAACGACCCGGCGGACCAGGTGTCGTGGTCCTCGGGGTCCAGGACCATGCCCTTGCCGGCGCGCAGCCGCAGGACGGTCTCGCGGGCCCGTGCGAGCGGCACCCGGTCCCCCGCCTCGACACCGAGGGCGCGCGCGGTCTCCGGGTACTTGATCGGCGCCGACATCCCGTCCGCGTCCTCGAGCTCGAAGCGGACCCGCAGCACCACGTACCGCTCGGGGTGGTCCTTGAAGAGGCTGTGCCGGTACGAGAAGGCGCACTCGGCGTTGGTGAGGGTGACCGTCTCGTCGGCGCGCCGGTCGTAGGCGACGACCTCGGTCACGGTGGCGGAGACGTCCTGCCCGTACGCGCCGACGTTCTGGATCGGGGTCGCGCCGGCCGAGCCGGGAATGCCGGCGAGGCACTCGATCCCGGCGAGCCCGGCCTCGACGGTCCGGGCGACGGCGTCCGTCCAGACCTCGCCGGCGGCGAGTTCGAGGCGGGTCCCGTCGAGGGAGAAGCCGGTGGTGGCGATCCGCAGCGCGGTGCCGTCGAAGCCCTTGTCCCCGATGACCAGGTTGGATCCGCCGCCGATGACGAGCAGCGGCGTCCCCGAGGCGTCGGCCTCGCGGACCGCGGCGACGACCTCGTCGTCGGTGGTGGCGGTGACCAGCCGAGCGGCGGGACCGCCGAGGCGGAAGGTGGTCAGGGGGGCGAGGGGGGCGTCGTGGAGAAGCTGCACGGGCCCAAGGGTACGTTCCCACCGCGGCTGGAAGGTCTCACCCGCGGTGGGAACACCGGCCGTCAGGCGAGCCGGACCACGGCCCGGCTCATCCCCAGCACCTTCTGCCCGGCGCACATCGCGGTGAGGTCCACCCGCACCCGCTGGTCGTCCAGCTTGGCGGCGACCTTGGCGCTGACCTCCACGAGGGCGCCCTCGTCGTCGTCGGGGACGACGACCGGCTTGGTGAAGCGGACGCCGTACTCGACGACGGCGGCGGGGTCGCCGGTCCAGTCGGTGACGACGCGGATCGCCTCGGCCATGGTGAACATGCCGTGGGCGATGACGTCGGGGAGGCCGACCTCCACCGCGAACCTCTCGTTCCAGTGGATGGGGTTGAAGTCCCCGGAGGCGCCGGCGTACCGGACGAGCGTGGCGCGCGTCACGGGGAAGGTCTGCGCGGGCAGTTCGGTGCCGACCTCGACCTCGTCGTAGCTGATCTTCGCGGTCATGGTCAGGCCCCCTCGGGTGCGCGGGAGACGAGCTTGGTCCAGGCGGTGACGACGTGCTCGCCGGAGGCGTCGTGGACCTCGCCGCGGATGTCCACGATGTCGTTGCCGGCGAGGGACTTGATCGCCTCGATGGTGGAGGTGACCGAGAGCCGGTCGCCGGCGTGTACGGGCCGGGTGTAGGCGAACTTCTGGTCGCCGTGGACGACCCGGCTGTAGTCGAGGCCCAGCTGCGGGTCCTCGATGACCGCTCCGGCCGCCTTGAACGTGATGGCGAACACGAAGGTGGGCGGGGCGATCACCTCGGGGTGGCCGAGCGCCTTGGCCGCCTCGGTGTCGGTGTACGCGGGATTGGCGTCCCCGATCGCCTCGGCGAACTCGCGGATCTTCTCGCGGCCGACCTCGTAGGGCGGGGTGGGCGGATAGGTCCGGCCCACGAAGGACTGGTCGAGCGCCATGGACTCGATACCTCCTGGATCTGTTGCCGACAAACGACACGAGGCCGCCCCCGAATGGGGACGGCCTCGTGTACGAGCCTGGTTAACGCGTCTCGCGGTGCGCGGTGTGCGAGTTGCAGCGAGGGCAGTGCTTCTTCATCTCAAGACGGTCCGGGTTGTTACGCCGGTTCTTCTTGGTGATGTAGTTCCGCTCCTTGCACTCCACGCAGGCCAGCGTGATCTTCGGGCGGACGTCGGTGGCAGCCACGTGAGTGCTCCTTGGACGGACGGTGGACGGATGAACGCATAAAAGAGTAGCCGATCGAAGGACCGACCCCACAATCGGCTACCGTGTGTAGCGGTGACCGGACTTGAACCGGTGACACAGCGATTATGAGCCGCTTGCTCTACCGACTGAGCTACACCGCTTTGATGATCCGGATCCCGTCCGAGGACGGGTTCCTTCTCACCAGAGCCCCAATACGGAATCGAACCGTAGACCTTCTCCTTACCATGGAGACGCTCTACCGACTGAGCTATTGGGGCGAGCGAGGAAGACATTACACGGTCTCCGGCCCATCACCCAAATCCGTTTCGCGGCCCCCGTGCGACGGTCCTCACCAGGGGTCACGTACGCCACTCGTGGCCTCATCGGTACGACTATTGCGCTCCTCCTCGAAGCTCGCGGCGAGCGCCCCTAGGCTCGGCCCCCACGCTTCGTGATCTTGATCTTGAGGAGCCTTGAGGAGCCCCGATGTCAGCCGAAAGCAAGCAGCCCCAGCCGCCCGACGACGGGGCCGCCACCACCGCCGACTCGACCTCGCTCCTGCTCTCCCACGCGCGGCTCACCGACGGACGGACCGTGGACGTCCGGCTCGTCGGCGGCCGGATCGAGGCCGTCGGCACGGCCGGGAGCCTGGCCGCCGTGGGCGCGCGCGTGGACCTGGCCGGCTATCTGCTGCTGCCCGCCGCCGCCGAGCCCCACGCCCACGCCGACACGGCGCTGTCCGCCGACTCCCCCGGCCCCGTCTCGTACGCGCCGGAGGACGTGCAGCGCCGCGCCACCGAGGCCGCGCTGCTCCAGCTCGGCCACGGCGCGACCGCGCTCCGCGCGCACGTGCGGATCGGTGACGTGCACGCGCTCGGGCCGCTCGAAGCGGTGCTCCAGGCCCGCCGCTCGCTGCGCGGCCTCGCCGACCTGACCGCCGTGGCCGTGCCCCGGCTGCTCACCGGGGTGGCCGGCGCGGACGGTCTCGCGATGCTGCGGGACGCGGTGAAGATGGGCGCGGGGGTGGTCGGCGGCTGTCCGGACCTCGACCCGGACCCGGCCGGCTACGTGGAGGCGGTCCTGGAGGTCGCGGCCGAGCACGGGGTGCCGGTCGACCTGCACACCGACGGGGACGACCCGGCCCGGCTGGCGCGGCTGGCGGCGATGGCCGGGGGGCTGCGGCCCGGGGTGACGATCGGTCCGTGCGCGGGGCTCGGCGGGCTCCCCGCCGACGCGGTGCGCAGGGCGGCGGACCAGCTGGCGGCGGCCGGGGTGACGGTGGTGTGCCTCCCGCAGGGCGGCTGTGGCGGTACGGAACGGCGCGGGGCGGCGCCCGTACGGCTGCTGCGGGCCGCCGGGGTGCGGGTCGCGGCGGGCAGCGGGGCGCTGCGGGACGTGTCCAACCCGGTGGGGCGGGGGGACCCGCTGGAGGCCGCGTACCTGCTGGCCTCGCTCGGCGGGCTGCCGGCCGAGGAGGCGTACGCGGCGGTGAGCGCGGAGGCGCGGGACGTGATGGGGCTGCCGGAGGTGCGGGTCGAGGCCGGCTTCCCGGCGGAGCTGCTTGCGGTGCGCGGTGAGCGTCTGTCGGGCGTGCTGTCCCTCGCGTACAGCCGGATCGTGGTGCACCGGGGGCGGGTGGTGGCGCGGACGAGCGCGGTGCGGGAGTACTGCGACTCGGCGGCGGCGCTCGATCTGCCGCGGCAGGCGCGTCCGGAGCGTCCGCCGGAGCCGGGGAGCCCTCCGGCCGGTCCCGTCGTACGGTCGTGAGTATGCGCATCGTCATCGCTGGAGGACACGGACAGATCGCCCTGCGCCTGGAGAGGCTGCTGTCGGCGGGCGGGCACGAGGTCGCGGGGATCATCCGCGACCCGGGACAGGGCGGAGACCTGAGGGACGCGGGGGCCGAGCCCGTGGTCCTGGACCTGGAGTCGGCGTCGGTGGAGATGGTCGCGGCGGTCCTCCAGGGCGCCGACGCGGCCGTCTTCGCGGCGGGCGCGGGGCCGGGCAGCGGCGCGGACCGCAAGGACACGGTGGACCGCGCGGCGGCGGTGCTCTTCGCGGACGCCGCGGAACGGGCGGGCGTGCGGCGCTACGTCGTCGTGTCGTCGATGGGCGCGGACGCGTCCCACCCGGGCGACGAGATCTTCGACGCGTACCTCCGCGCCAAGGGGTCCGCCGACGACGAGGTCCGCGCGCGGACGGCGCTGGACTGGACGATCCTGCGCCCGGGCACGCTGACGAACGACGCGGGGACGGGCATGGTCCGGCTCGAGGCCCGCACGGGCCGCGGCCCGGTCCCCCGCGACGACGTGGCGGCGACCCTCGCGGAGATCCTCGACACCCCGGCGACGGCCGGCCTCACCCTGGAACTGATCGCGGGTTCGACCCCGCTGTCGGTCGCGGTGAAGGACGTGGCCGGAAACTGACCCCCGGAAACGAGGAAAGGTCCCCGGTGCAAGCACCGGGGACCTTTCGTATCGCGTGGCGACGCCAGGATTCGAACCTGGGTAGGCTAAGCCGACGGATTTACAGTCCGCTCCCATTGGCCACTCGGGCACATCGCCATGAGATCGCTGCCGTGGAGCCGCTTTTCGGCGGTGTTCCGTGGCAACGACGTAAACGATACCTGATCCCCGGGGGTGGTTCGCCACCGGATTGATCAGCGGTCGGGGCCCTGGCACACCCCCTAGGCTTTGCGCTGTACCCCAAGCATCCGAGCAAGGAGCCACGAGTCATGGCCGACTCCAGTTTCGACATCGTCTCCAAGGTCGAGCGGCAGGAGGTCGACAACGCCCTCAACCAGGCCGTGAAGGAGATCTCCCAGCGCTACGACTTCAAGGGGACCAACGCCTCGATCTCCTGGTCCGGCGAGAAGATCCTGATGCAGGCGAACGGCGAGGAGCGTGTCCTGGCCATCCTCGACATCTTCCAGACCAAGCTGATCAAGCGGGGGATCTCGCTGAAGTCGCTGGACGTCGAGGGCGATCCGCAGCTGTCCGGCAAGGAGTACAAGCTCTTCGCGTCGGTCACCGAGGGCATCTCGCAGGAGAACGCCAAGAAGGTCGCGAAGACCATCCGGGACGAGGGCCCCAAGGGCGTCAAGGCGCAGGTGCAGGGCGACGAGCTGCGGGTCAGCTCGAAGAGCCGGGACGACCTGCAGGCCGTCCAGACGCTGCTCAAGGGCAAGGACTTCGACTTCGCGATCCAGTTCGTGAACTACCGCTGACCCGGCCGCCCGGTCGACGCTCGCGTCCGAATACCGCCAGCCCGTGGCTCGGCGGCCCCGCACACTGGAACGTGGAAGGCCCGTGCGGGGAGAGGAACCAGCCATGACCGTGTACGCGTACGTCGACGGCCCCCTGGGCGAGATGCTGCTCGTCGGGCAGCTCGCCGGAGGGGGCCGTGCCGTGCTGCGCTCGCTGTCCCTGCCGGGGCAGAAGGGGGCCGTCGCGGTCGAGGACGGCTGGGCGTCGGCGCCCGGGGCGTTCGACGAGGTCGCCGGGCAGTTGGGTGAGTACTTCGCCGGACGCCGGGACCGGTTCGACCTGCCCCTCGCGAGCGACGTCGGGACCCTGTTCCAGCGGCGCGTCTGGGGGGCCGTCGAGGAGATCCCGTACGGCACGACCGTCTCGTACGGGGAGATCGCGCGGCGGGTCGGTTCCTCCGGCGCCGGGGTCCGGGCCGTGGGGACGGCGATCGGGCGCAATCCGCTGCTTCTGGTGCGTCCCTGTCACCGGGTGATCGGGGCCGACGGGAGTCTGCGCGGGTACGCCGCCGGGCTCGACCGGAAGGAGCGGCTCCTCGCCCTCGAAGGGGTCCTCGTGTGACCGAGGGGCTCTTTCCCCGCGAGCGGGCCGAGATCGCCCCCGGCGCCGTGCACGTGCCCGCGTGGCTCCCGTTCGCTCGGCAGCGGGAGCTGGTGGAGGACTGCCGGGAGTGGGGGCGCGGACCCGTGCCGTACCGGCGGACCGTGCTGCCCGGCGGGGGTGTCATGTCGGTGCGGACGCTGTGCCTGGGCCGGCAGTGGGTGCCGTACCGCTATCTCGACACCGTGGGCGTCGAACTGCCCGACCGGCTCGTGGCCCTGGGCCGGGAGGCGCTCGTGGAGGCGTACGGCGACGACGGCGGTTTCACCCCCGACACCGCGCTCGTGAACTTCTACGCGCCGGGGGCGCGGATGGGCATGCACCAGGACCGGGAGGAGCGTTCGGGCGCGCCGGTGGTGTCGCTGAGCCTCGGGGACCGGTGTGTGTTCCGCTTCGGGAACGAGGAGAACCGGGGGCGGCCGTACCAGGACGTCGAGCTGGCGTCCGGCGATCTCTTCGTCTTCGGCGGGGCCTCGCGGTGGGTTCATCACGGGGTGCCCAAGGTGTATCCGGGGACGGCCGAACCGGCGCTCGGCCTCGTCGGACGCCTCAACATCACGCTGCGGGAGACCGGGCTCTAGGCTGCCGCGCATGAGTCCAGAGTTGCGCCGGTCCCTCGGTGTCTTCGACGCGGTCGTGATCGGCCTCGGCGCCATGGTGGGGGCCGGGATCTTCGTCGCGCTCGGGCCCGCCGCCGGGGCGGCCGGGTCGGGGCGCGGGGTGCTCGGGGCGCTCGCGGTCGCCGCCGTCGTCGCGTACTGCAACGCGATGGCGTCGGCCCGGCTCGCGGCCCGCCACCCCAGCTCCGGCGGCACCTACGTGTACGGTCGCGAACGCCTCGGGTCCTTCTGGGGCTATCTGGCCGGCTGGGCCTTCGTGGTGGGCAAGACGGCCTCGTGCGCGGCGATGGCCCTGACGGTCGGGGCGTACGTGTGGCCGGGGCACGCGCACACGGTGGCGGTGGCCGCCGTGGTGGCCCTGACCGCCGTCAACTACGGGGGAGTTCAGAAGTCGGCGCTGCTCACGCGGGTCATCGTGGCCCTGGTCCTCGCCGTCCTCGCCGCCGTCTGCGTGGTGTCCCTCGGGGCCGGTGGGACGGTGCCGCTCGCGTCCGGGGACGAGCTCACGGCGGGCGGTGTGCTCCAGGCCGCGGGTTTGCTCTTCTTCGCATTCGCGGGGTACGCGCGGATCGCCACGCTCGGCGAGGAGGTCCGTGATCCGGCCCGGACGATCCCCCGGGCGGTGCCGGTGGCGCTCGGGATCGCCCTCGTCGTGTACGTGCTCGTCGCGGTGAGCGTGCTGACCGTCCTCGGTCCCGCGGCCCTCGCCGCCTCCCCCGTCCCGCTCGTCGACGCGGCCCGCGCGGCGGGCGCCGCCTGGCTCGTACCGGTGGTGACCGCGGGCGCGGCGGTCGCCGCGCTCGGCTCGCTGCTGTCACTGATCCTCGGGGTGTCCCGCACGACCCTCGCGATGGCGCGGGACGGGTACCTGCCGACCGCGCTCGCCGCCGTGCACCCCCGCTTCCAGGTGCCGCACCGGGCGGAGCTGGCGGTGGGCGCGGTGGTGGCCGTGGTGGCGGCGACGGCGGACGTACGGGACGCGATCGGCTTCTCGTCGTTCGGGGTGCTCGTCTACTACGGGATCGCGAACGCCTCCGCGTGGACCCTGGGCGGGCGGGCCCGGCCGCTCGCCGCGCTCGGTCTCGCCGGGTGCGGGGCGCTCGCGTTCGCGCTGCCGCTGGGGTCGGTCCTGGCGGGGGCGGGGGTCGTCGCGGTCGGCGTGGTGGCGTGGGCCGTCGGTCGAGGACGGCCTGTGCCTCCCGGGGCCTGACCGACGGGCGGACCTCCCGGGGCCTGACCGAGGGGCGGACCCTAGCGGCCCGCGTACCCGTGTGCCTCGTCCGTGGGGACGATGTCCTTGCCGAGGGGCAGCAGGGACACCGGGATCAGCTTGAAGTTCGCGATGCCCAGCGGGATGCCGATGATCGTGATGCACAGGGCGATGCCGGTGGTGATGTGGCCGAGGGCGAGCCACCAGCCGGCGAGGATCAGCCACAGGACGTTGCCGATGAGGGAGGGGGCGCCCGCGTCGCGGCGGTCGACGACCGTGTGCCCGAAGGGCCACAGGGCGTAGATCCCGATGCGGAACGCGGCGAGCCCGAAGGGGATGCCGATGATCGTGATGCAGAGCAGGGCGCCCGCGAGCATGTAGCCCAGGAACATCCAGAATCCGCACAGGATCAGCCAAATGACGTTGAGGATCGTCTTCACGGGCGGTGACCTGCCATCTGTTCGAGCCGGGCGATGCGCTCGGCCATCGGCGGATGGGTGGAGAACATCCTGGACATGCCCTGACCGGGCCGGAACGGGTTCGCGATCATCATGTGGCTCGCGGTCTCGATCCGGGGCTCCGCGGGCAGCGGCAGTTGCTTGGTGCCTGCGTCCAGCTTCCGCAGGGCGCTGGCCAGGGCGAGCGGGTCGCCGGTGAGCTGGGCGCCCGAGGCGTCGGCCTCGTACTCGCGGGAGCGGGAGATGGCGAGCTGGATGACCGAGGCGGCGACGGGGCCGAGGATCATGATCAGGAGCATCCCGAGCAGTCCGGGGCCGTCGTCGTCGTTGGAGCGGCCGACGGGGATCAGCCAGGCGAAGTTGACCAGGAACAGGATCACGGAGGCCAGCGCTCCGGCGACCGAGGAGATGAGGATGTCCCGGTTGTAGACGTGGCTGAGCTCATGGCCGATGACCCCGCGCAGCTCCCGCTCGTCGAGGAGGGCGAGGATGCCCTCGGTGCAGCAGACGGCGGCGTTGCGCGGATTCCGGCCGGTCGCGAAGGCGTTCGGCGCCTGGGTCGGCGAGATGTAGAGCCGGGGCATGGGCTGGCGCGCCTGCGTGGAGAGCTCCCGCACCAGCCGGTAGAGCGCGGGCGCCTCGAACTCGCTGACCGGACGGGCGCGCATGGCCCGCAGTGCCAGCTTGTCGCTGTTCCAGTACGCGTACGCGTTGGTGCCGAGCGCCACGAGGACCGCGACGAGCAGCCCCGTACGTCCGAAGAAGCTGCCGATGACGATGATGAGGGCGGAGAGCCCTCCGAGGAGTACGGCGGTCCTCAGCCCGTTGTGCCGGCGGTGCACGGTACGCCCTCCAAGTCGTGCGGCAGGGGAACCCTTCGCTGCGTGGTCGTCCACTGGTCCAGTGGACCCTTCCGTACTGGTCAACGCCAGGCGGGAGGTTCGGGTTCCCCCGGCCGCACCGGGGGCGCTGTGCGCCGTTCGGGTCGGAGGGGTGTCGGAGGGGCTGCCGGAGGGCTCGGAGAGGGGGCTGAGAGAGGGGCTGTCAGCGGCGGGCGGCAGCGGCCGCTGTCAGAAGAGGCTGTTCGCGGCGAAGCGGAGGGCGAACTGCGGGTAGCCCGAAAGGACGGCTGCGGCGGCGGCGGTCAGCGCGATCGCCAGCGTGATCGGCACGGGGGTCCTGCGGGCGGCCCGCGCCGTCGGCTTCTCGGCGGTCCCTTCCGGCGCCCGGAACAGCACGGCCGTCCAGCGGAGGTAGTAGTACAGGGCGATCACGACGTTGATGCCCATGATCACGGCCAGCCAGCCGAGGCCCGCGTCGACGGCCGCCGAGAAGACGGTCACCTTGGCGAAGAGGCCGATGACGCCCGGGGGCAGGCCGGCCAGGTTCAGCAGGAAGAAGGCGAGCGCGAGGGCGGCGGCGGGACTCGTCGCGTACAGGCCGCGGTAGTCCGCGATCCGGTTCCCGGGGTGGCGGCGCGCGACGAGCGCGACCACCGCGAACGCGCCGAGGTTCACCACGGCGTACATCAGGGCGTACGCGACGGTGGCGCCGATCTGGTCGTCGCTGGAGTACGCGGCGGCGGCGATCGGCACCAGGAGGTAGCCCGCCTGGGCGACGGAGGACCAGGCGAGCAGCCGGACCGCGCTCCACGCGCGCGTGGAGACCTGGCGCAGGGCGGCGACGTTGCCCGCGGTCATGGTGAGCGCGGCGAGGACGGCGAGCGCCGGGCCCCACACGTCCGCGTACGACGGGAACGCGACGACCGTCACCAGGATGAGCCCGGTGAAGCCGACGGCCTTGCCGACCACCGAGAGGTACGCGGCGACGGGCAGCGGGGCGCCGACGTACGTGTCGGGCACCCAGAAGTGGAAGGGGACGGCGGCCGTCTTGAAGGCGAAGCCGACGAGGGTGAGGGCCACGCCCGCCTCGGCGAGCGTCTGGAGCTGGCCGGGGACGTCGTCGAGGCGCTGGGCGAGCTCCGTGAGGTGGAGGGTGCCGGTCGCCGCGTACACGAAGCTGGCCCCGAGGAGGGTGACGGCGGTCGCGGTCACGGAGGAGAGGAAGAACTTGAGCGCCGCCTCCCCCGACCGGCGGTCACCGCGCTTGAGGCCGACGAGCGCGAAGGCGGGCAGCGAGGCCACCTCCAGGGCGACGACGAGGGTCGCGAGGTCGCGGGAGGCGGGCAGCAGGGCGGCGCCCGCGGCCGAGGACAGCAGCAGGAACCAGAACTCGCCGGCCGGCAGTTTCTCCGGGGCCCCTGTCGGCGTGCCGCGCCCGAGCGGGCCGCTCGTCTCGGTGAGCGAGAGCAGCGCCGTCAGGAGCGCGCCGCCGAGGACGAGCAGCTGGATGACCAGGGTGAAGTGGTCGGCGGTGTAGCTGCACGCCCTGACCTGGGTGTCCGCGGTGAGGCAGAAGGTGGAGCGGTCGCCGGCCCGCAGGGGCACGAGGAGGGCGAGGGCGGCGACGAGGCCGCCGATCGCGGTCCAGCCGAGGAGCCGCTTGCGCTCCTCGGGGACGAACAGGTCGGCGACGAGGACGACGAGGGCGATCACGGCCGTCAGGGTGGGGGGCGCGATCGTGAGCCAGTCGACGGACTGGACGAGCGACGTCACTGGGTGCCTCCGGCGAGGAGCTTCTGGACGGCCGGGTCGGTGAGGCCGAGGAGGACGGCGGGCCAGAGTCCGGCGAGGACGGTGAGGGCGACGAGCGGGGTCCAGGCGGCGAACTCGTACCCCTGGATGTCGGCGATCGGCGTCTCCCCGGCGGGTCGGGGGCCGCCCATGCAGACACGGCGGACGACGAGGAGGAGGTACGCGGCGGTGAGGAGGGTGCCGAAGGCGCCGATCGCCATGAAGGTGAGGAAGGCGGGGCGGCTGAGGCCCTCGGCCGGCTCGAACGCGCCGAACAGGGCCAGCATCTCGCCCCAGAAGCCGGCCAGGCCCGGCAGGCCGAGGGAGGCGACGGCGGCGAAGGCGAGGAACGCGCCGAGGCGGGGAGCGCGACCGTAGAGGGCGGCGCCCGTGGCGCCCGCGAGGGTGTCGAGGTCGGCGGTGCCGTACCGGTCCTTGACCGCGCCGACCAGGAAGAAGAGAAGCCCGGTGACGAGGCCGTGGGCGACGTTGGCGAAGAGGGCGCCGTTGACCCCGGTGGGGGTCATGGTGGCGATGCCGAGGAGGACGAAGCCCATGTGGCCGACGGAGGAGTACGCGATGAGGCGCTTGAGGTCGCCCTTGTTGCCGGGCCTGGCGAGGGCGAGGCAGGCGAGCGATCCGTAGATGATCCCGGCGACGGCGAAGGCGCCGAGGTACGGGGCGAAGGTCCGCATGCCGTCGGGGGTGACCGGCAGCAGGATCCGGACGAAGCCGTAGGTGCCCATCTTGAGCAGGACACCGGCGAGGAGGACCGAGCCGACGGTCGGGGCGGCGGTGTGGGCGTCCGGGAGCCAGCTGTGCAGCGGCCACATCGGGGTCTTCACCGCGAGTCCGATCCCGATCGCGAGAACGGCGATGACCTGCACGGACGTGGTCAGTCCACGGCCGTTGTCAGCGGCGAGTGCCACCATGTCGAACGTGCCCGCCTTCACACCGATGAGGAGCAGGCCGAGCAGCATGACGACGGAGCCGAGCAGCGTGTAGAGGATGAACTTCCAGGCGGCGGCCTGCCTGCCCTCGCCGCCCCAGCGGGTGATGAGGAAGTACATCGGGATGAGGACCATCTCGAAGGCCAGGAAGAACAGGACGAGGTCGAGGACGGCGAAGGTGGCGAGGGTGCCGGACTCCAGGACGAGGAGGAGCGCGACGAAGCCCTTGGGGGACGTGCCCGGAGCCCGCGGCGTCAGCCGCTGATGTTGCTCCGTGAAGTAGCTGTACAGCGCGCAGAGGAAGCTCAGGAGCGCGGTGAGGACGAGGAGGGGGAGGGAAATGCCGTCGACACCGAGGTGGATGCGCACGTCGAGTGCCCTGATCCAGCTGATGTCCGTCGTGGCCTGCATCCTCGACGGCTGGTCGTGGTCGAAACCGAGGGTGAGGACGATCGCGGCGAGGAGGGTCACGCCGGTCACGGTCACACCGTGGCGGAGCACGGCCTGGTCCGGGGACTTCCCCTTCAGCCCGGGCGGGGCCGGGAGGAGCGCGGCGGCCGCGCCGAGAAGCGGCCCGGCCACGATGAACGCGAGAAGGAACTGCATCACGGATTCGCTGATATCGATCACGGCTCACGCTCCGGCGACGGCGTTGGCGAGGGCGACTGCGGCGATCACCAGGACGACGGAGCCGGCGAGCAGGGCGCTCAGGTAGGTCTGGACGTTGCCGGTCTGGGCGCGGCGGACGAGCCAGCCGAGCCCCTTGGCGGAATCGGCCGCGGCCCGGACGTAGGTGTCGACGACCTCGCGGTCCAGGAAGCGGACCAGGGAGGCGGCGGCGAGGACGGGCCGGACGAACGCCGTCCGGTAGACGGCGTCCAGGTGGAAGCCGTCACCGGCGGGGCCGTGAAGCGGCCCGAGGAGTACGCGGCCGGGGTCGGCCGGGTCCTCCGCCGGGTGCGGCAGGCGCAGCGCCTCCGCCTCCACCAGGCCCGCGTCGGCGTCAGGGTGGGCGACGTGGGGCGCGGGGGCGGCGACCGGGGTCCTGGCGGCGAGGGCGCGCCAGACGGCATAGGTGACGGCCGCTCCGGCGGCGGCGAGGCCCGTGCCCACGACGGCGGTGGTGACGGTCGGGGTGAGGGCGTGGCCGTCGAACCAGTCGTCGAGGTACGTGACGGTCAGACCGAAGCCGAGGGAGGGGATCGCGAGGACCCACAGGACGGTGGTCATGGCGAGCGGCTGGCGGCCGTGCTCCGGGGCTTCGGCGCCCCGGCCGCGGAAGGTCCGCAGCCAGAGGCGGAGCGCGTAGGCGGCGGTGAGCAGCGCGGTCAGCAGGCCCGCGACGATGACGGTCCAGCCGGCCCCCGCGGGGGCGACGGTCCGGTCCCCCAGCGCGGTGTGCTCGGCGGCCACGAGGACGGCCTCCTTGGAGAAGAAGCCGGCGAAGGGCGGGATCGCGGCGAGCGCGAGGAGGGCGACGGTCATCGTCCAGTACGCGTCGGGGATGCGCTTGGCGAGGCCGCTCATGCGGGACATGGCGGTCAGCGAGTTCGTCCCGGCGGCGTGGATGACGGCGCCGGCGGCGAGGAAGAGCAGCGCCTTGAACGCGGCGTGCGAGACGAGGTGGAAGACGGCGGCCCCCCGGTCGCCGACGGCGAGGGCACCGGCCATGTAGCCGAGCTGGCCGATCGTCGAGTAGGCGAGGACCCGTTTGATGTCGTCCTGGGCGAGCGCGGCGAGCGCCGAGCCGACCATCGTGACCGCGGCCATCACGGCGAGCACGGTCATCGCGGCGCCGGAGGCGGCGAAGACGGGCAGCAGCCGGGCCGTGAAGTAGATACCGGCGGCGACCATCGTCGCCGCGTGGATGAGCGCGGAGACGGGGGTGGGGCCGGCCATGGCGTCGGGGAGCCAGGTGTGCAGGGGGAACTGCGCCGACTTGCCCGCCACACCGGCGAGCAGCAGCAGCGCGATGAGGGTGGGGTGGTCGAGGCCGCCGCCGGCGACGGCGCCGAGGACGCCCGTGATCCGGAAGGTGCCCGCGTCGGCGGCGAGCGCGAAGAGACCGATGAGGAAGGGGACGTCGCCGAGCTTGGTGACGAGGAAGGCCTTCAGGGAGGCGGCCCGCGCCTCGGGGGTCTCCCAGTAGTGGCCGACGAGGAAGTACGAGCAGATGCCCATGATCTCCCAGCCGACCAGGAGCACCATCAGGTCGCCGGAGTAGACGACGAGCAGCATCGCGGAGGTGAAGAGGGAGACGAGCGCGGCGTACGAGGGGTAGCGGGGGTCCTCGCGGAGGTAGCCGGTCGAGTAGATCTGCACACAGGTCGCGACGACGCCGACGAGGACGGCGACGAGGGCCGCGAAGCCGTCGATGTGGAGGGCCAGGTCGATGGGGACCGAGCCGGTGGGGGTGAGCTGGGTGGCGGCGTCGATCGCCTTGCCTCCGCCCTGCCGGGCGGCGACCCACACGGCCAGGACGGCGGCGGCGAGCGTCGGCAGCACGGCGAGCGGGCGGACGAGGCCCGGCGCGGTGCGGCCGAGCAGGAGTCCGGCGACGGAGCCGAGGAACGGCAGGAGGGGGACGAGGACGGCGAGGGTCGTGGTGGTCACGCGGTGGCCTCGGCCTTCTCGCCTGTAGGCGTGTCGCCGGCGGACGTGTCCTGTGCGGGCATGTCGTCTGCGGACGGGTCTTCTGCGGTGTCACGGAGGCGGTCGACGTCCGCGGTGCCCTTGTTGCGGTGGACCATCAGGACGATCGCGAGACCGATGCCGATCTCCGCCGCGGCGATCGCGATGATGAAGAGGGTGAGGGCCTGGCCGGCGTGGAGGGTGTCGCGGAGCCAGACGTCGAACGCGACCAGGTTGAGGTTGACGGCGTTGAGCATCAGCTCGACGGACATCAGGACCAGGATCGCGTTGCGGCGGGCGAGGACGCCGTACACGCCGATGGCGAAGAGGAGGGCGGCGAGGACGGCCGGGTAGGCGAGATGCATCAGCGCTCCCCCTCCTTCTTCTTCCGGGAGAGCACGATGGCGCCGACGAGGGCCGCCAGGAGGAGGACGGACAGCGCCTCGAACGGCAGCACCCAGTGCCGGAACAGGATCGCGCCGGTCACCTCGGTGGAGCCCTGCACGGCTCCGTCCAGGTCGATCCAGGTCGTACGGAACGCGTCGACGACGACCCAGACGAGCGCGGCCGCGGCGGCCAGGGCGACCGCGAGGGCGACGGGCCGGTTGCGGGAGTCGGCGTCCGGGGAGCGGCCGATGGGGGCCTTGGTGAGCATGAGGCCGAAGAGGAGGAGGACGACGACGGAGCCCACGTAGATCAGGACCTGGACCCAGGCGATGAACTCGGCGGTCAGGAGCAGGTACTCCACGGCGAGTCCACCGAGCGCCACGACCAGCCAGAGCGCGGCGTGGACGAGCTGGCGGGTGGTGACCGTGACGAGGGCCGCGCCGAGGGTGACGAGGCCGACGAGGACGAAGGCGATCTCGACGCCGGTCGGGGAGAGGAAGCCGTGGGTCTGCTGTGCTGCGGCGGCGAGGGTCACTGCTGCTCCTCCGGGGCCTCGGCCTGGGCGGCTGCGGTGGCGGCGGCCCGGGCCTCCGCCTCGGCCTGGGCGGCTGCGGCGGCCGCGGCCTTCTCGGCGGCCTTGCGGGCCGCCGCGATCTCCTTCGGTTCCTCGGCCGCCGGGTCGAGCGCGGGCGGTTCCGGGACCGTCCACATCCACTCGCGGAGCTTGTCGCGCTCGTGGGTGAGCTCGTGGATGTCGGTCTCCGCGTACTCGAACTCGGGCGACCAGAACAGCGCGTCGAACGGGCAGACCTCGATGCAGATACCGCAGTACATGCAGAGCGAGAAGTCGATGGCGAAGCGGTCGAGGACGTTCCGGCTGCGCTCGCGGCCGCCGGGGGCGGCAGCCGGCACCGTCTCCTTGTGGGAGTCGATGTAGATGCACCAGTCGGGGCACTCGCGGGCGCAGAGCATGCAGACCGTGCAGTTCTCCTCGAACAGCCCGATGACCCCGCGGGTGCGGGGCGGCAGCTCGGGCTGGACGTCCGGGTACTGCGCGGTGACGGTCCTCCTCGTCATCGTGCGGAGGGTGACGGCGAGGCCCTTGGCGAGGCCGGAGCCGGGGATCGGAGCCATCTAGTTGATCGCCACCTTCACGATGCCGGTCAGCGCGATCTGCGCGAGGGCGAGCGGGACGAGCGTCGTCCAGGCCAGCTTCTGGAGCTGGTCCTCCCGCAGGCGCGGGTAGCTCACCCGCAGCCAGATCACGACGAACGCGAGGACGGCGGTCTTGAGGAGGGTCCAGACCCAGCCGAGACCGTCCGCGCCGAGAGGGCCGTGCCATCCGCCGAGGAACAGGACGGTGGTGAGACCGCAGAGCACGACGATGCCGGCGTACTCGGCGAGCAGGAAGAGGGCGAAGCGGAGACCGGTGTACTCGGTGTACGCGCCGAAGATGATCTCCGAGTCGGCGACCGGCATGTCGAACGGGGGCCGTTGGAGCTCCGCGAGGCCCGCCACGAAGAAGACGAGGGCGCCGACGATCTGCCAGGGCACCCACCACCACGCGAAGGCGTCGAGGATGCCGGGGAGGGAGACGGTGCCGGCGGCCATGGCGACGGAGGCGGCGGCGAGGAGCATCGGGAGTTCGTACGCGAGGAGCTGCGCGGCGGTACGGAGGCCGCCGAGCAGCGAGAACTTGTTCGCGGACGCCCAGCCGGCCATGAGGCTGCCGAGGACGCCGACGCCCATCACGGCCAGCACGAAGAAGATGCCCGCGTCGACGACCTGGCCGACGGCCCCTTCGCTCGGGCCGATCGGGATCGCGACGAGGACGAGGAGGTACGGGAGGAGGGCGACGGCCGGCGCGAGCTGGAAGACCCGGCGGTCGGCGTCCTTCGGAACCACGTCCTCCTTCTGCGCGAACTTCACGCCGTCGGCGACGAGCTGGGCCCAGCCGTGGAAACCACCGGCGTACATGGGGCCGAGGCGGCCCTGCATGTGTGCCATGACCTTGTGCTCGGTCTGGCCGACGACGAGGGGCAGCACGAGGAAGACGGCGAAGACGACGAGCAGCCGGAGGGCGACGTCGAGTACGTCGTTCACGCGGGATCGCCTCCGGCGGGGGTGGTGGGTTCGGTGCCGTTGCCCTGCGGGGCGGGGCCGTGCGGGGCGGGGCCCCGGGGGGCGGGCGGGTCGTCGGGCTCTGCGGGCTCGGATGCCGGTTCCTCGGCCTGCGGTCCGGGGCCGGGCTCGTCCGGGGTGTCCGGGGTGTCCGGGGTCGGCCGGGTATCCGGTTCGGCCGGGGCCTCCGGGGGCTCCGGGGTCGGCCCGGCCGTCGGCCCGGCCGGGGTCTCCGGCGTCGGCGCGGCCGTCGGCTCTGGCGTCGGCTTAGCCGTCGGCTCCGGCTCAGGCGTCCTCGGCTCCTCGTCGAAGGCCGGGCGGGCGTGGTGCCAGGGGGCGTCCGAGCTGCGGGTACGCGAACGGGCCGGACCGGCGGACGGCTCCGCAGCCGCGTCGGCAGCGGCGGGCGACTGGCTCGCCGAGCCGTCGGACGCCGAGCGCGAGCGGCGGGGCCGGGACGCGGGGGCCCCGGCGCCCGGCGTGGCCGGTTCCGGGGTCGGCCGGGACGCGGGGGCCCCGGCGCCCGGCGTGGCCGGTTCCGGGGTCGGCCGGGACGCGGGGGCCTCGGCGCGAGTCGTGCCCGGTTGCGGCGTCGGCCGGGTTGCCGGGGCCCCGGCGCCCGGCGTGCCCGGTTCCGACGCCGCGTCGGCAGCAGCGGGCGGCCGGGACGCCGAGGCTCCGGCGCCCGGCGTGCCCGGTTCCGGCGTCGGCCGGTTCGTCAGGGTGCCGGCGCCCGGCGTGCCCGGTTCCGGCGTCGGCCGGTTCGTCAGGGTGCCGGCGCCCGGCGTACCCGGTTCCGGGGGCGCCTCCGGGGTGGGCGGTCGGCTCGTCGAGCCCTCCGGTGCCGAGCGGGTGCGGCGGGGCGTCGGGGGGGCGGTGGGGGCGTCCGGTGCGGGGGTCTGGCTCGCCGAGCCCTCTCCCACCGAGCGGGTGCGGCGGACCGGGCGGTCGCCTGTCGCCGCTCGGGCCGGGCGGTCTCCCGTCGCTCGGGCCGGGCGGGTCGGGGCCGGGGGGAGCTGACCCTTCAGGGGGCCCCACTCGTTGGGGTCCGGGACGCCCGGGGGGAGCATCTGGCGGCGCTTCGGGCCGCCGCCGTCGTGCGACTCGCCCGGTTCCTTCGCACCCGGCCACGCCTTGGCGACCCGGGCCGCCAGGACGAAGTCCTTGCGGAGCGGGTGGCCCTCGAAGTTCTCCGGGAGGAGGAGGGGGACGAGGTGCGGGTGGCCCGTGAAGTCCACGCCGAACATCTCGTGGGTCTCGCGCTCGTGCCACCCCGCGCCCGCGTACACCCCGATCGCCGTGGGGAGGGCGGGGGCGGAGTGCGGCACCGTCGTACGGAGGAGGAGGCGGCGCGGCCTGCCCTCCGCGAGCGCCACGACGTGCGCGCAGACCCGGAAGCCCGTGCCCGGCTCGTCGACCGCGCTCAGCCAGTCGAAGTACGTGCAGCCCAGTGCGTCGCGGGCGGTGGTGAGCGCCGCGATCCAGGACGCCGGCGGGACGTCGACGGTCAGCAGGTCGTAGGCCCGCTCGGCCGTCGCCTCCTCGCCGAAGACGTCCGTGACGGAGTCGGGGAGCGTGTCGTAGGCGGTCATGCCGTGCCCTCCGGCCGCGGGACCAGGGGGCTGGTCAGCTGGGAGACCGAGGCGGCCGTCGCGTAGCGGTCCGCCAGGCTCTCCCGCGCGATCTTCTCCTGGAGCTTGAGGATGCCCTGGAGGAGCGCCTCGGGGCGGGGCGGGCAGCCGGGAACGTAGACGTCGACCGGGATGATCTGGTCGACGCCCTTGGTCACCGCGTACGAGTCCCAGTAGGGGCCGCCGCAGTTCGAGCAGGCGCCGAAGGAGATGACGTACTTCGGTTCCGGCATCTGCTCGTACAGGCGCTTCACCGCCGGCGCCATCTTGTCCGTCACCGTGCCCGAGACGATCATCAGGTCGGCCTGGCGGGGGCCCGGCGCGAAGGGGATGACGCCGAGGCGGATGAAGTCGTGCCGGGCCATCGACGCGGCGATGAACTCGATCGCGCAGCAGGCGAGCCCGAAGTTGAAGACCCACAGGCTGTAGCGGCGGCCCCAGTTCAGGACCACCTTCATCGGCTCGGGGGCCAGACGGGCGAGCGGCCCCAGCGTGGGAGCGGGCAGGGGTGTCACATCCATGCCAGGACGCCCTTCTTGTACGCGTAGAGCAGCCCCACGGCCAGGAAGCCGAGGAAGACGAACATCTCGACCAGGGTCGTGGCGCCGTATCCGGGCGCCGCGAAGACCGTGGCCCAGGGGAAGAGGAAGATCGAGTCGACGGCGAAGACGACGTAGAGGAAGGCGTACACGTAGTAGCGGACCTGGGTGTGCGCCCAGCCCTCCCCCACGGGGTCGACACCGCACTCGTAGGTGAGGAGTTTCTCGGGCGTCGGCACGACGGGCCGCAGCAGCCGGCCCGCGCCGAACGCCACGGCGACGAAGAGCACGCCGACGGCGGCGAGCAGGCCGACGACGGAGTACGTCTGGAAGTAGTCCGCCGCGTCGGCCGCGACAACGGTCGGTTCCCGCACGTCCGCCCCTCGGTCTCGGTGTCTCATGAGTCACTTCTGTACGGACGCGAGTCTAGGCCCTGCTAAAGGGACCGTAAGCAGTCGCGTGGGCGCTGCCGGTGGGGATATCCCCCCTGCCGCTCACCCACCTCCCCCATGGCGTCGCACGGTGCCCGACCGGCAGTCTGGGGAGCATGACCGCTGATCTTGACTCCGCCGGGGCCTCCGGCTCCACCGTCGCCCCGCATCCGCCCCGGCGTACCGCCTACGGCAAGGAGACCTGGAAGGAGATCGCCTTCCTCCTCTCCAACCTGTTCACGGCCGTGGTCGGCTTCGTCTACGCGGTGGTGAGCGTGGTCCTCGGCGTGGGGCTCTCGGTCACCGTGATCGGTCTTCCGCTGCTCGCCCTCGGCCTCGGCGGCGCCCGCCTGATCGGCCGGTCGGAGCGGGCGCGGGCGCGCGGGCTGCTCGGGGTCGAGGTCGCGGAGCCGTCCCCGCTGCCCTCGCGGGGCGGTTTCTTCGGCTGGCTGTGGTCCAGGCTGAAGGACCCGGTGGCGTGGCGGACGCAGTTGTACGGGCTGATCCGGCTGCCCTGGGGGATCGTGACCTTCACGGTCGGCCTCGTCTCGCTGGTCCTGCTCTGGCCCGTGCTGCCCTTCATCTCCCGGCACCTGGCCGGCGCCGACCGGGGCATGGTCCGGGGCCTCCTGTCGCCCTCCGACGAGCTGGAGCGGCGGATCGCCGAGCTGGAGTCGGACCGGGGCGTGGTCGTGGACACCGCCGCGGCGGACCTGCGGCGCATCGAGCGGGACCTGCACGACGGGGCGCAGGCCCGGCTCGTCGCCCTGGCGATGGGGCTCGGCCTGGCGAAGGAGAAGCTCCTCGACGACCCGGACGCGGCCGCGGTCATGGTCGACGAGGCGCACGGCGAGGTGAAGCTCGCGCTCCAGGAGCTGCGGGACCTCGCGCGGGGCATCCACCCGGCGGTCCTCACCGACCGGGGGCTGAGTGCCGCGCTCTCCTCCGTCTCGGCGCGCTGCACGGTGCCGGTGAAGGTGACGGTGGACCTGACGGAGCGGCCGGCGGAGGCCATCGAGGGCATCGCGTACTTCACGGTGTCGGAGCTGCTCCAGAACGTGTCCAAGCACGCGCGTGCCCGGTCCGCGTCCGTGGAGGTGTGGCGGGCGAAGGACCGGCTGCTGCTCCAGGTACGGGACGACGGGGCGGGCGGGGCGCGCTTCGACGGCGGTACGGGGCTCGCGGGGCTCGCGGAACGGCTCGGCTCGGTGGACGGGCTCCTCGTCCTGGACTCGCCGGAAGGCGGCCCGACGACGGTCACGGCGGAACTGCCGTGGCGGTCGCGACAGGAGCGGTGACGGCCGGAGCGGTGCCGGCCGGGTGGGTGACGGCCGGGACGGTGACCGCCGAGGCGGTGGCTGCCCGGCGGTGGCGCGAACGGCGGTGGCTGGCCGGCAGTGGCGCGGTCGGCGGTGGCGCGGACGGCCTGATCCGGCCGTCCTCGCGGGCGGCCCTCACGCCCCCCGTAGGCCGCCGGTAGGGAAAACCCCCGGCCATAGACGCCCACCCGCCTCATGGTCCGGCCGGCCCCGGGACGGAATTCTGGAACACGTACGCACCTCACTCACCGAAGGACCCCCGCCATGGCCTCCGCCCGACTTCCCGCCGCGATCCGCGCGCCGTTCGAGGCCCGCACCTGGCGCGCCCTCCTCCATGTGCTCATCGGGCTGCCGCTGAGCGTCTGCTGGTTCGCGCTCTCCGTCGCCTTCGTCTCGGCCGGGGCCGGGCTGCTCATCACCTTCCTCGGCGTGCCGATCCTGGCCGGGGCGCTTGCCATGTGCCGGGGCTTCGGCGCGGTGGAACGGGCGCGGGCGCGCGCGCTGCTCGACTTCGACGTGCGGGCCCCGGAGCCGGTGCGGGGCAAGACCGGTGGGGCGTTCTCGTGGATGGGGGCCATGTTGAAGAGCGGGGCGTCGTGGCGGCACCTGCTGTACGCGGTGGTGCACATGCCGTGGGCGGTGTTCTCGTTCTCCGTGACGGTGGCGTTCTGGTCGTGGGGCTGGGGCCTCTTCACGTATCCGCTGTGGCGGTGGGTGTTCCCCGCTTACCTGGGGCAGGACGGGATCCAGCTGTACGGGGACGGTTCCCGCGACCTGTACCTCGACTCCCCCTTCGAGGTCGCCGTGACCAGTCTGGTCGGGCTGCTGTTCGTGCTGATGGGGCCGTGGCTGCTGCGCGGTTTCGTCGCCGTCGACCGGCTCCTGGTCTCCGGGCTCCTCGGTCCCTCGCGGCTCGCCACCCGGGTGACGGAGCTGGAGTCGGACCGGGGCATGGTCGTCGACACCGCCGCGGCCGACCTGCGGCGCATCGAGCGGGACCTGCACGACGGGGCGCAGGCGCGGCTGGCCGCGCTCGCCATGGACCTGGGTCTCGCGAAGGAGAAGCTGGCGGAGGACCCGCAGGCGGCGGCGGTGCTCGTCGGCGAGGCGCACGGCGAGGTGAAGCTCGCGCTCCAGGAGCTGCGGGACCTGGCCCGGGGCATCCACCCGGCCGTCCTCACCGACCGGGGGCTCGACGCGGCGCTGTCGGCGGTGGCCTCCCGGTGCGCGGTGCCGGTGTCGGTGGACGTGGACCTGCCGGCCAGGCCGGTCCCGGCGATCGAGGGCATCGCGTACTTCACGGTCTCGGAGCTGCTGCGGAACGTGACGGCGCACGCGAGGGCGCGGCGGGCGTGGGTGGACGTGTGGCGGACGGGCGACCGGCTGATGCTCCAGGTGCGGGACGACGGGGTGGGCGGGGCGGAGCCGGTGGCGGGGCGGAGTCTGGCGGGGCTCGCGGAGCGGGTAGGGGCGGTGGACGGGGTGCTCGCGGTGGACTCGCCGTCGGGGGGGCCGACGACGGTGACGGCGGAGCTGCCCTGGCGCTCCTGACGGCACCGGTGGGGAGCGGAGGGGGACGTCCCTGTCGGGGCGCCCCCCTCCCCGCCTTCCGCGTGTCCCGGGCGGGCGTCCCCCTGTGCGTGTCCCGGTCTGGGCGTCCCTCCAGGCCGTCCCGCCGGGGCGACCCACTCCGTGCGTCGCGGTCGGGCGCCCCTTCCGGGCTGCCCCGGGCGGAGCATCGCTCACCGGGCGTCCCGTCGGGGCATTGCTCACCGGTGGGGGCCGCGCAGTGCCATGCTGGTGGCCGCATCCGGCGATACGAAACATGGGGGCTGTGCGGCGTGGGTGGGCAAGACGGTGCGGTGCGGGTGGTCATCGCGGAGGACTCGGTGCTGCTCAGGGAGGGCCTGACCCGGCTCCTGACGGATCTGGGGCATGACGTCGTCGCCGGGGTCGGGGACGGGGAGGCGCTCGTCAAGACGGTGGCGGAGCTGGCGGACGAGGGCGCGTTGCCGGACGTCGTCGTGGCGGACGTGCGGATGCCGCCGACGCACACGGACGAGGGCGTGCGCGCGGCGGTGCGGCTGCGCAAGGAGTATCCGGGGCTGGGGGTCCTGGTCCTCTCGCAGTACGTGGAGGAGCAGTACGCCACCGAACTCCTCGCCGGTTCGAGCCGGGGTGTGGGGTACCTGCTGAAGGACCGGGTCGCGGAGGTCCGCGAGTTCGTGGACGCGGTCGTGCGGGTCGCCGGGGGCGGTACGGCCCTGGATCCGGAGGTCGTGCAGCAGCTGCTGGGCCGGAGCCGTCAGCAGGACGTGCTGGCGAACCTGACGCCGCGCGAGCGGGAGGTCCTCGGTCTGATGGCGGAGGGCCGGACGAACTCGGCGATCGCGAAGGCGCTGGTGGTGAGCGACGGCGCGGTGGAGAAGCACATCAGCAACATTTTCCTGAAGCTGGGTCTTTCCCCGAGTGACGGCGATCATCGACGGGTACTCGCAGTGTTGACGTATCTGCGGTCCTGATGGTCTGACACTCTGCCAGGTACCACTGTCCGGTACCGCCGCCGGGTACCGCTCGAAGCCCCGGACCCACGGGATGGGACGGAATCCGACATTCCGGAACCTTCGGGTGGCGACAGAACGTGACGATCCAGGGCAAGAGGGCGTCTCAAAAAGAAGTCCATGATGCGAGAAGTCCCGGGAGGGCCCGCCCTGCCGTCGTAGGGTGGGCCACGGGGACGGACGGTGATCGGCCGACCGCGCCCCGAGCTCTCTCCCGCCTCCGGCGGAGAGTCCCCTTGCCGCGAGGGAGGTCCAGTTCAGTGACCAGTCAGGTCGACAGCGAGGCCGGTGAGGCCCTGCTCGGGGAGCAGCGCAGCGCCCCGGCGAAGCCCCATGAGGGCGCCGGGAAGGAAGTGCGCCGTCTCGACCGCGTGATCATCCGTTTCGCGGGTGACTCCGGTGACGGTATGCAACTGACGGGTGACCGTTTCACCTCGGAGACGGCGTCCTTCGGGAACGACCTCTCCACGCTGCCGAACTTCCCGGCCGAGATCCGGGCGCCCGCCGGCACCCTGCCGGGTGTCTCGTCCTTCCAGCTCCACTTCGCCGACCACGACATCCTGACCCCGGGCGACGCCCCGAACGTGCTGGTCGCGATGAACCCGGCCGCCCTCAAGGCCAACCTCGGGGACGTGCCACGCGGCGGCGAGATCATCGTCAACACCGACGAGTTCGCGCCCCGGGCGATGAAGAAGATCGGCTGGGACGTCTCCCCCCTCGAAGACGGCTCCCTCGACGGCTACCGGGTCCACCCGGTGCCGCTGACCACCCTGACGGTGGAGGCGCTCAAGGAGTTCGGTCTCTCCCGGAAGGAGGCCGAGCGCTCCAAGAACATGTTCGCGCTCGGGCTGCTGTCCTGGATGTACCACCGGCCGACCGAGGGGACCGAGGCCTTCCTGCGGAGCAAGTTCGCGAAGAAGCCGCAGATCGCCGAGGCCAACGTGGCCGCCTTCCGGGCCGGCTGGAACTTCGGCGAGACCACCGAGGACTTCGCCGTCTCCTACGAGATCGCCCCCGCGACCACGGCCTTCCCCACCGGCACCTACCGGAACATCTCGGGGAACCTGGCCCTGTCGTACGGGCTGATCGCGGCGGGCCGCCAGGCCGACCTGCCGCTCTACCTGGGCTCGTACCCGATCACCCCCGCCTCGGACATCCTGCACGAGCTGAGCCGGCACAAGAACTTCGGTGTGCGCACCTTCCAGGCCGAGGACGAGATCGCGGGCATCGGCGCCGCGCTCGGCGCGGCCTTCGGCGGGGCGCTGGCGGTGACCACCACCTCCGGGCCCGGTGTGGCGCTCAAGTCCGAGACGATCGGGCTCGCGGTCTCCCTGGAGCTGCCGCTGCTGATCGTCGACATCCAGCGCGGCGGCCCGTCGACGGGTCTGCCGACCAAGACCGAGCAGGCCGACCTCCTCCAGGCCATGTACGGCCGCAACGGCGAGGCGCCGGTGCCGGTCGTCGCGCCGAGAACGCCCGCCGACTGTTTCGACGCGGCGATCGAGGCGGCCCGGATCGCGCTCACGTACCGCACTCCGGTCTTCCTGCTCTCCGACGGCTACCTCGCCAACGGCTCCGAGCCCTGGCGCGTCCCGCAGGTCGAGGAGCTGCCCGACCTGCGGACGCTGTTCGCCACCGGACCGAACCACACGCTCGACGACGGCACCGAGGTCTTCTGGCCGTACAAGCGCGACCCGGAGACCCTCGCCCGCCCGTGGGCCGTGCCCGGCACGCCCGGTCTCGAGCACCGCATCGGCGGTATCGAGAAGCAGGACGGCACCGGCAACATCTCGTACGACCCCGCCAACCACGAGTTCATGGTCCGCACCCGGCAGGCCAAGATCGACGGCATCGACGTCCCCGACATCGAGGTCGACGACCCGGACGGCGAAGCGGACACCCTGGTCCTCGGCTGGGGCTCCACCTACGGGCCGATCACGGCGGCCGTCCGCCGCATCCGCAGGGCGGGCGGGCACATCGCCCAGGCCCATCTGCGGCACCTCAACCCCTTCCCGAAGAACCTCGGCGAGGTCCTGGGGCGGTACGGGAAGGTCATCGTCCCCGAGATGAACCTCGGGCAGCTCTCCACCCTCGTCCGGGCGAAGTACCTCGTCGACGCCCGCAGCCACACCCAGGTCAACGGCATGCCGTTCAAGGCAGAGCAGCTCGCCGCCGTCCTCAAGGAGGCCATCGATGCCTGAGCCCACGGAGACGCTGCTGAGCCTGGTGCCCAAGGCCGAGGGCCGGCAGTCCATGAAGGACTTCAAGTCCGACCAGGAGGTCCGCTGGTGTCCGGGCTGCGGTGACTACGCGGTCCTCGCCGCCGTCCAGGGCTTCATGCCCGACCTGGGCCTGGCGAAGGAGAACATCGTCTTCGTCTCCGGCATCGGCTGCTCCTCCCGCTTCCCGTACTACATGAACACCTACGGGATGCACTCCATCCACGGCCGCGCCCCGGCCATCGCCACCGGTCTCGCCACCTCCCGCCGTGACCTGTCGGTATGGGTCGTCACGGGTGACGGCGACGCGCTCTCCATCGGCGGCAACCACCTCATCCACGCCCTGCGCCGGAACGTCAACCTGAAGATCCTGCTCTTCAACAACCGGATCTACGGGCTGACCAAGGGGCAGTACTCGCCCACCTCCGAGGTCGGCAAGATCACCAAGTCGACGCCGATGGGCTCGCTCGACGCGCCCTTCAACCCGGTGTCGCTGGCGCTCGGGGCGGAGGCCTCGTTCGTGGCCCGTACGGTCGACTCCGACCGCAAGCACCTCACCGAGGTGCTGCGGCAGGCCGCCGACCACGACGGCACGGCGCTCGTCGAGATCTACCAGAACTGCAACATCTTCAACGACGGCGCCTTCGAGGTCCTCAAGGACAAGGACCAGGCCAAGGAGGCGGTCATCCGCCTCACGCACGGGCAGCCGATCCGCTTCGGCGCCGAGGACGAGAAGGGCGTCGTCCGCGACCCGGTGACCGGCGACCTCCAGGTCGTCACGGTCACCCCGGAGAACACCTCGCGGATCCTCGTCCACGACGCCCACGCGGCCACCCCCACCACCGCCTTCGCGCTCTCCCGGCTCGCCGACCCGGACACCCTCCACCAGACCCCCATCGGGGTGTTCCGTTCGGTGGAGCGGCCGGTGTACGACACGCTGATGGCGGACCAGCTGGAGACGGCGGTCGAGCGGTACGGCAAGGGCGACCTCGGCCGGCTCCTCGCGGGGAACGACACCTGGACGGTCGTCGGCTGACAGCCGGACGGAGGGGCCCGGTCCGCACACCTCGGCGGACCGGGCCCCTTCGTCATGTCCCGGCGGCCGCCGCCTTGTCGAACTCGCCCAGGAACCGGGGCACTCCGCCCTTCACCTGCCAGAGGAAGAGCCCGATGATCGCCGCGACGCTGCTGTCCCGGCTGGCGGCCGAGTACTGGCGGACGAGCCCCTGGTACGGGGTCTGGCGCAGGCTGTTCGCCACCCCGGCCGCCAGCGACTCCGCGTTGTTCGCGACCGCCGTGCCGAGCGCCTGGACCGTCCAGCCGACCGCGTCGAACACCTCCGTGGCGTACGGCTCCACCGGCGTCGTCCGGGTGAGCCCCCACCGCTTCCGGTACGCGGCGGTGAAGTCCTTCGCCGCGGGGACGCCGTCGGGGTCGGCGAACGCCGTGCCGAAGTACCAGCCCTCGGCCGCCGGCCCCGCGAGCCGGAGGAAGTCCGGGTGGAGCGCGGCCTCGGTGCCGCCCCGGGGCCCCTCGTACCCCTGGTCGCGCAGCGCTTCGGCACAGAGCGCGGCCCGGCGCGGTGAGGTCCCCACGTACATGACGCCCTGCGGATCGGTGGCGAGCGCGGCCCGAACGGCCGGGCCGAAGTCCTCGCTGTCGGCCTCGACGGGATGGGAGGTCGCCACCCCGCCGAGGCTCTGCGCGGGCGGGGTGGCCTTGATGCTCCTGACCGCGAACCAGGTGTCCCGGCCGCCGTCGCGGTCCTCCACGAGCGCGGTCCTGACGGCCTCGTGCTCGGAGAGGTAGCGCATGAAGGGCACGATCAGGGAGTCGGGCGAGGCACGCGGCTCGAAGTAGGTGCGTCTCATGGTCTGCCCCGGCACCGTGGTGCCGGTCGGCACCGAGGCGAGGACGCTGATCAACGGGACCGCGCGGTCGACGAGTTCGGCCACGGCGGCGATGACGCTCTTCTCCGTCGTCGGGCCGAGGACACCGATCAGGTTCTCGTCCTTCAGCAGGGTGCGGGTGGCGGCCGTGGCACGGGCCGCGTCCCCGCCGTCGTCCGCGACGCGCAGGACGAGGTCGAAGGAACGGTCCCGGCGGGCGTTGTGCGCCTCCACCGCCACCCTGGCCCCGCGTTCCTGAGCCCGGCCGTACACCTTCAGGGGACCGCTCAGGTCGGTCAGCAGCCCGAGCGTGTACGCGGGGAGCGGCGCCCCCGTCCCGCCACCGGTCCCGCCGAGCGTGCCCACGCCCGTGCCTCCGGGCGTCCGGCTCATGAGCCAGGCGGTCAGGCCGCCCGCGCCGGCCAGGGCGGCCGCCGAGCCGGCCACCAGCAACCCGCGCCGCGAGAGGTTCCTCGGCGGCTCGGGACGTACGAGCATCGTCGGTTCGGGGACCGGCAGGTCGAGGACCCGTGCGGAACGCTGGGCGATGAGCGCGGGCAGGCCCGACGGCAGCCAGTCGCCCGCCGGGGCGTCGGCCTCTCCCAGCGCGGCCCGCACCCGCGCCGCCGTGGGCCGGGCCGCGGGATCCTTCGCCAGACAGGCCCTGACCAGGGGCAGGATCGTGTCCGGCACCTCGGCGAGGTCGGGTTCCTCGTGGACGGTCCGGTAGACGACGGCGGCCACCCCGCCCGTACCGAAGGGGCGTTCCCCCGTCAGCGCGTACGCGAGGACGCAGCCGAGCGAGAACACGTCGCTGGCGGGGCCGACCTCGCCCGCCCCCGCGGCCCGCGCCTGCTCGGGGGCGAGGAAGCCGGGGGTGCCGATCATGGCGTCGGTGGCGGTCAGCGCGGTCGCCCCGGCGGAGCGGGCGATGCCGAAGTCGATCAGCCGGGGACCGTCGAGGGCGAGCAGGACGTTGCCGGGCTTGACGTCCCGGTGGACGAGTCCGGCCTCGTGCATGCCGGCGAGCGCGGACGCGAGCCGGGCGCCCAGGGCCCGGACGGTCGGCTCGGGCAGGGCTCCGTGCAGGGCGACGGCCTCGGCGAGGGAGGGCCCCGGCACGTACTCGGTCGCCAGCCACGGCTCCCGGGCCTCCGGGTCGGCGCCCAGGACACGGACGACCCAGCGTCCGGTGATCCGCTCGGCGGCGCGGGCCTCGCGGCGGAACCGCTCCCGGAATCCCGGGTCGGCCGCGTGCTCGACGCGGATGAGCTTCAGCGCGGCGAGGGCCCCGCCGCCGGACCGGGCGAGGTACACCACGCCCATGCCGCCGGCGCCGAGGCGGCCGAGGAGCCGGTAGCCCGCGATCGAGGAGGGGTCGCCCCTGCGCAGTGGCTGCACGTCCGGCCTACTGCTTCGTCTTGTCGGCGGGCTTGTTCGCGGGCAGGACGGGCGCGGGGCCGATCAGCCGGTAGGCGCCGTTCTGCACGGCGTGCACGAAGGTGCCGCCGTTGGTGAGGTCTCCGTTCTCGTCGAAGGTGTACCCGCCCATGACTCCGGTGTACTTCTGCTTCCGCAGCGCCGCCCAGAGCCCCTTGCGGGCGGGTGCGCGGCCCGCTTTCGCGTTCCGCGCGAGCTGCTCCATGGCCATGGTGACGACGTCGTACGACTCCCCCGTGTAGTACGCGGGGGCCGCCCCGAACCGCTCGCGGTACGCGGCGACGAAGCCGGCGGCCTCCTTGCGGGCGACGGAGTCGAGGACGGGGGCGCCGAAGAACCAGCCCTCCGCGTCGGCGCCCGCGTCCTTCAGGAACGCGGGTCCGAAGGCGTGCTGACCGGCGAACCGGGGCCCGGTGAAGCGGAGTTCGTTGAGGGCGCGGGCGGCGAGGACGGCGGTCTCGCGGACTCCGCAGTGGACGTAGGCGTCCATGCCGGCGTCGATCATCTCGCCGAGGACCGTGCGGTAGTCCCGCGCGGCCGCCGGGACGACCCGGTAGTGGGGTGTGAGCCCGGCCTGCCCGAAGGCGAACTGGGCGCCCCGGACGAGCAGCCAGCCGTACTGGTCGTCGGTGCGGTCCTGGAGGACCCCGGGTCTGCGGACGGCCGACAGGAGCGTGACGGCGTAGGCGAGGTGCATCCCGGCGTAGGGGTGGTGCGGGATCGCCCGCAGGACGGTCGTGTTCGGGGCGCTTCCCTTGTCCCGGACGGTGAGGAGGTTGAACCCGGCGGAGACCGTGATCAGGGGGAGGCCGGACTCCTCGAAGGCGGGGAGGGCGGCCTGTCCGACGCCGTCGGATGTGGGGCCGAGGACGGCGAGGACACCGGGGTCGGTCGTGAGCCTGCGGGCCGATGCGAGGGCCGTCGCGCGGTCGCCGCGGTCGTCGGAGACCTTCAGTTCGAGCGTGTACGGCTTGTCCTTGCGGGCGTTGAACCGCTCGACGGCGAGGCGCGCGCCCCGCTCCTGGGCGAGGCCGATCTCCTTGTCGGGTCCCGAGAGGTCGGCGAGGACGCCGATCTTCCAGGTGGTGCGGGGCGGAGCGGGCTTCTTGCCGTCGGTGCCGGTGTCGTCGTCCCCGAACCCCGCCCACGCGGCGACGGACCCGCCGCCGACGGCGAGGGCGGCGGCGCCGGAGGCCAGCAGCAGGAAGCCCCGGCGGCTGCGCTTCGGCTCCTCCGCCGTTCCCCCGCCCGCCCGGGTGGCGTCGATCTCGGGGAGGGCGAGCATCCGGGCGGAGCGCTCGGCGATGGTACGGACGACGGGGTCGGGCAGCCAGTCGGCGGCGGTGGCGGGGGTGTCCTCGGTGAGCCGGACGCCGATCTCCGCGGCGGTGGGCCGGGCGGCCGGGTCCTTGGCGAGACAGCCGCGGACGAGGTCCAGGAGCCCCGCCGGCACGCCCGCCAGGTCGGGTTCGTCGTGGACGGTCCGGTACATCAGGGCGTCCACGGCCCCGGTGCCGAAGGGCGGCCGGCCGGTCGCCGCGTACGCGAGGAGGCAGCCCAGTGAGAAGACGTCGGCGGGCGGGCCGATGGCGTCGGTGCGGGCCTCGGCCTGCTCGGGGGCGAGGAAGCCGGGGGTGCCGACGACCATGTCGGTGGCCGTGAGGGCGGTCTCGCCGGTGACGCGGGCGATGCCGAAGTCGATGAGGCGGGGGCCGTCGACGGCGAGGAGGACGTTCCCCGGCTTGACGTCCCGGTGCACGAGTCCGGCCGCGTGGACGGCGGCGAGGGCGCGGGCGACGGCCCAGCCGATGAGGCGGACGCTCCGCTCGGGCAGCGGGCCGTGGGCGGCGACGGCCTCGCCGAGGGAGGGACCGGGGACGAAGGCGGTGGCCATCCACGGTTCGGGGGCGTCCGGGTCGGCGCCGGTGACGGGGACGGCCCAGGGGCTGGACACCCGGCGGGCGGCCTCCACCTCACGGCGGAACCGGGCCCGGAAGTCGGGCTGGTCGGCCTGGTCGGCGTGGGTGACCTTGACGGCGGCGAGCTCGCCGTTCTCCGTACGGCCCAGGTAGACGACACCCATCCCACCGGCCCCGAGCCGTCCGAGCAGCCGGTAGCCGGCGAGGGAGGACGGGTCGGAGGGCAGCAGCGCCTGGAGGTCACCGGGCTGGGCCGGGGGCCGGGGACCGGGCCGGGGCGCGGGGCCGGACGCGGGCGCGGGGGGCGCCGGCTCGGACGGGAGGCGGGGGTCGGGCCGGGAGCCGGGGTCGTGGTCCGGGCGGGGCGGCGTCGGCTCGCTCATGACTGGGCCTCCAGCTGGTCCTTGGCGCGTTCGATCATCGTGACGAGGGCCTGCACCTGGCCGGTGACCGTACTGACCGTGGTACTGGTCTGCTCCTCGCTGTAGCCCGGTGCGCCCTTGACGACGGCGGCGACGGTGACCTGGCCGATCCGGGACTGGTACCAGCCGTAGAACTGGTCCCCCTTCACGGCGTCGTTGTGGTAGACCCCGCGCTCACCGAGCGAGTCCGTGGCCGTGAAGTTGCCGCCGACACCGAAGGGGTTGCCGATGGAGACGAGGCTGGAGACGCGTTCCCCGTCGCGGAGCTTCTGGTCGGGGCAGCGGAGCGCCTCCTCCAGGGTTCCGGCCATCTCCCAGTCCGCGTCCGCCTCGGTGCGGTGCACGGTGACGGTGGCGGCGACCCGGAGGTTGCCGCGGGCGCCGCCGGCGGGGATCTCGCTGTAGGCGGTGACGCTGTAGAGGACGGTGGAGGGTCTGGTGCCCGTGCCCCAGGAGCAGTCGGCGCCGAGGACGGGCCAGTAGGCGGGGTCGCTGAGGTGCGGGGTGCGCTTGACGTAGTCCGGGCCCCAGGCGTCGGGCCCCGCGACGACCGCGAGGGCGATGCGCTCGGCGTCGGCCTCGGTCTTCGGCGCGCGCTTCGGGTCGGGGACGAAGTCGAGGGCGGTCGGCGCGGCGGTCGGGGTGGGGGCCGTCGTGGGCGGGGCGCCGGCCGAGGCGCTCGTACTCCCCTTGCCTCCCTTGCCGTCGGGGCTCTTCCCGTCGTCGTCCCCGCCCGCGCATCCGGTCGTGATCAGCCCGCCCACCAGTACGGCGCAGCAGGCGCGCAGCAGTCTCCGGTCCCCGTATGCCACAGTTCCCCCACGGTCCCTCACGGCCCCCGAACAGTGAGCAGATCGTACGGCTCGGCGCCGACAACTCGCCCCGGTTACCGCATCATTGGGACCGATCCGTGGCACGCTCGCGACGTTCGCCGTCGTACCGTGCGCGGGCCTCCTCCACCGCCCCGACCTGGCGCTCCGTCCAGCGGGCCAGCTCCCAGACCTGGCGGGCGGCCTCCACGCCCAGGCCGGTGAGGGTGTAGTCGACGCGGGGCGGGATGACGGGCTTGGCGTCGCGGTGGACGAAGCCGTCGCGCTCCAGGGTCCGGAGGGTCTGGGCGAGCATCTTCTCGCTGACGCCGCCGATGTGGCGGCGGAGCTCGCTGAAGCGGTACGGGCGCTCCAGGAGGGCCGCGAGGATCAGGACGCCCCAGCGGCTGGTGACGTGCTCCAGGACGAGCCGTGAGGGGCACATCGGTTCGTTGACGTCGGCTTTCGCGGGCTGCGCACTTACCTCCATGCCAGTACCTTACTTCAAAGTGAGTACTTTCGAAAGGTTAGCGCCTGTCGTACGGTGAGTGCCGGTGAGCCCCTCAGCCACCGCACCGCCCCGACGCACCCCACGGAAGGAAGCACCATGAGCATCGTCGTCACCGGAGCCACCGGAGCACTCGGCCGTCTCGTCATCGACGCCCTCCTCACCGGCACCCCCGCCGGCCCCGTACCCGCCGAGTCCGTCGTCGCCGTCGTGCGGGACAAGGAGAAGGCCGCCGACCTCGCGGAGCGCGGTGTCGAGCTGCGGATCGCCGACTACAGCCGTCCCGAGACCCTGGCGGGCGCCTTCGAGGCCGGCGACCGGGTGCTCCTGATCTCGGGCAGCGAGGTCGGGCAGCGCGTCGCCCAGCACGCCGCCGTGATCGACGCGGCCAAGGCGGCGGGCGTGGCCCAGCTCGCGTACACCGGGGTCCTCGGCGGCGACGAGGCGGACTTCGACCTGGCCGCCGAGCACAAGGAGACCGAGCGGCTGATCCTCGCCTCCGGCCTGCCGTACACCCTCCTGCGCAACGGCTGGTACTCCGAGAACTACACCGCCAACCTCGCCCCCGTCCTGGCCCACGGCGCCGTCGTCTCCAACGCGGGCGAGGGCAGGGTCGCCTCCGCCGCCCGCGCCGACTACGCCGCCGCCGCGGCCGCCGTGCTGACCGGCCCGGCGGAGGAGCACCTGGGCAGGACGTACGAGCTGAGCGGCGACACGGACTGGTCGTTCGCCGAGTACGCGGCCGAGGTCGCCGCGCGGTCCGGCCGGGAGATCGCGTACGACAGCGTCCCCGCCGAGACCCACCTCGCGATCCTCACCGGCGCCGGGGTCCCGCGGCCCTTCGCCGAGATCCTGGTCGACGTCGACCGGGCCGTCGAGCGCGGCGCGCTCGCCCGGCGGACCGGCGACCTTGCCCGGCTGATCGGCCGCCCGACCACCCCGATCGGCGCCTCGATCGGGGAAGCCCTGGCCTCCGCCTGAGCCGTCATGACCGTATTGCGGTACGGACATGACAACCCGCCCCGTGCGGCGCTACCGTCGACGGGACAGCGCGGCGCGGGGCAGGAGGTCCGGTGAAGACGGAGAGCACGGAGAGCACGGAACGAGCAGGATTGCTCTACGGGATCGGCGCCTACGGCATGTGGGGGCTGGTTCCGCTCTTCTGGCCGCTCCTCAAGCCCGCCGGGGCGATGGAGATCCTCGCCCACCGGATGGTGTGGTCCCTGGCCTTCGTCGGCCTCGCCCTGCTCGCCCTGCGTCGCTGGGGCTGGATGCGCGAGCTCGTCCGCAGCCCGCGCAAGCTCGGACTGATCACCCTCGCCGCCGCCGTCATCACCGTGAACTGGGGCCTCTACATCTGGTCCGTCAACACCGGGCACGTCGTCGAGGCCTCCCTCGGCTACTTCATCAACCCGCTCGTCACTATCGCCCTCGGCGTCCTCGTCCTCCAGGAACGGCTGCGCCCCGCGCAGTGGACGGCGGTCGGCATCGGCTTCGCCGCCGTCCTCGTCCTCGCGATCGGGTACGGGCAGCCGCCCTGGATCTCCCTCACCCTCGCCTTCTCCTTCGCCCTCTACGGTCTCGTGAAGAAGAAGGTCAACATCGGCGGCCTCGAATCGCTCGCCGCCGAGACCGCCGTCCAGTTCCTGCCCGCCCTCGCCTACCTCGTCTGGCTGGGCTCCCGGGACACCCTCGCCTTCGGCGGCCACGGCGCCGGCCACACGACCCTGCTCGCCGCCACCGGCATCGTCACGGCGGTCCCGCTCGTCTGCTTCGGAGCGGCGGCGATCCGCGTACCCCTGTCGACGCTCGGCCTGCTCCAGTACCTGGCGCCGACCTTCCAGTTCCTGCTCGGGATCCTCTACTTCCACGAGGAGATGCCGCCCGAGCGGTGGGCCGGCTTCTCCCTCGTCTGGCTGGCCCTGACCCTCCTCACCTGGGACGCCCTGCGCTCGGCCCACCGCAGCCGGGCGGCGGTCGAGGCGGCGAAGGCGTCCGCCGAGGCGGGCGCGCCCGTCCCGCCCGTGGCCGGACACGCCGACGGGGACACCGGGACCACGCCGCTTTCCACCCCTTCGGCGCAGTCGGGGCGCTGACCGGGAGCGGGTGGGGCCGGGCCGTAGTTACGTCGGGAGTCCAGGCCCCTCGCACGGACGGGGCCCTCCCGAGCGGAGTGATGGCTCCATGGCGCAGCCCCTCGCCCTCTCGGTCGACTTCGGCAAGGGATTCACGGACGCCTGGTCCGCCGTCGCCGAGTTCGTACCGAAGTTCATCGGTTTCCTCGCGATCCTGCTCATCGGCTGGTTCGTCGCGAAGATGATCGCCAAGGTCGCCGACCGGCTGCTGCGCCGCGTCGGCTTCGAGCGCATGGCCGAGCGCAGCGGCGTCGCGAACGCCCTCAAGGGATCGAAGTACGACGCCACCGGCATCATCGCCAAGATCCTCTACTACGCGGTCCTGCTGATCGCCCTCCAGCTGGCCTTCGGGGTCTTCGGGCCGAACCCGGTCAGCGTCATGATCAACGGCATCGTCGCCTGGCTGCCGAAGGCGATCGTCGCCTGTGTCATCGTCGTCGTCGCCATGGCGATCGCCCGGGCGGTGCGGGACATCGTGGGCGGCGCGCTGAGCCAGACGTCCTACGGCAAGGTCCTCGCCACGGCGGCCTGGGCCTTCATCGTCGGCCTCGGCGTGATCGCCGCGCTGAGCCAGGCGGGCATCGCGACCTCGGTGACCGGGCCGGTGCTCACGGCCGTCCTCGCGACGATCGCGGGTGTCGTGATCGTCGGCGTCGGCGGTGGCCTCGTCACCCCGATGCGGGGGCGCTGGGAGCGCTGGCTCTCGGCGGCCGAGGCGGAGACCGGGCGGGCGAAGGACCAGGTCGCGGCCTACCAGAGGGGCCGCGAGGACGCCCGCGGCGGGATGCCTGCGGCGCAGGAGCGAACGGCGCGGAGCGAGGGCCGGGAGGGCATGCGGCGGGACGAGGGCCAGGAGCGCCGCCCGGGCCAGGAACCTCCGATGGACCCGATGTAGTCCGGTGCGGGCCGGGGCCTCCGATGGACCCGACGCGGTCCGTGCGGGCCGGGCCTCCGTTGGGTCCGGCGCGGCCGAACTCACACGCCCAGGAGGTCGTGTTCCCGGATCAGCCAGCAGACGGCCGTCAGACGCAGGGTCGCGAAGTCGTGGCCGACGGGTTCGGTCCAGTCGACCTCGGTCAGCCAGTCGGTGAACCCGAGGACGTAGTCGGCGAGTTCCTCCCGCCGGACGGTCCTGCCCTCCGGTCCCCACTGGCCGGGGACCAGCGCGTCGCACACGGCGGCCGCGTGCTGGTCGACGGCGGCCACGAGCCCCGGCTCGAAGGTGAACTCCGAGAGCCGGGGCATGTACGTGGCCACCACATCGATCAGCGGGCAGCCGGGCGAAAAGTTCATCCCTCCACATTAGGGGCGGGCGCGGGCGTTCAGACCGTGACCTTCGTCGCAGCCCCGGGGACGATCGGGACGCCCTCGACGGGCTCCTTCCGGCCCGGCGTCTGCGGCGATCCGCCGGCCCCCTTCCGTACCCCCGTCGCCGTGATCACGGCCCCGAGGGCGACCATGACCAGCGGGACGACGAGCGCCGCGCGGAAGCCGGCGAGCCCGCCGCCGGCGAGCCCGTACACCGCGGTCACCGCCGCGATGCCGACCGCCGAGCCGAACTGGGTGGCCGTCGTGAGCAGTCCGCCGGCGAGCCCCTGCTCCTCCTCCGCGATCCCGTCCGTACCGGCGATGGTGAGCGGTCCGTACGCCAGGGCGAACGCGAGGCCGGTCAGGAACAGCGTCGGGAGCATGGCCGCGTAGGACCAGTCCGGGCCGACCGGCAGGAACAGCGCGTACGAGACGACGGCGAGGACGAAGCCGCCGAGGATGACCTTGGCGTTGCCGTACCGGGCCACGAGCCGTGGCGTCAGGGTCGGCGCGAGGACCGCGTCGATGCCCATGACCAGCAGGGCGAGCGCCGTCTGGAGGGACGACCAGCCGCGCAGCTCCTGGAGGTAGAGGGTGGCCATGAACTGGAAGCCGAAGAAGGAGCCGACGAAGAGCAGGGCGCCGAGGTCGGCGCGGACGAGCGCGGCCTGCCGGAGGATGCCGAGGCGGACGAGCGGGGTGGCGGCCCGGCGCTCGACGGCGACGAAGACACCGGCGAGGAGGAGGCCGACGGCGAGCGCGGCGACCGTGAGCCGCCAGCCGTCGAAGCCGTGCTCCAGGCGCACGATGCCGTACGCGAGGAGGAGCATCGCCCCGGCGGCGGTGAGCGCTCCGCCCAGGTCGAAGCCGCCCTTGACGCGGGCCGGGCGGGGCTCCTTCGGGATCAGGACGATCGCGGCCGCCAGGATCGCGGCGGCGAGCAGGACCGGGGCGAAGAAGACCCAGCGCCAGCCGAGTTGGGTGAGCAGCCCGCCGATGACGAGGCCGAGCGAGAAGCCGCCGGCGGCGGTGCCGGCGAAGACAAGGAGGGCCTTGTTGCGCTGGGGGCCCTCCTCGTAGGACGTGGTGATGATCGACAGGGCGGCCGGGGTCATGAAGGCGGCGGCGACGCCCGTCACGAAGCGGGCCAGGATGAGGGTCCAGCCCTGGTCGGCGAGGCCGCCGAGGCCGGAGAAGAGCAGGAAGACGGTGAGCCAGGCGAGGAGCATCCGGCGGCGTCCGAGGAGGTCGGCGGCGCGGCCGCCGAGGAGGGTGAAGCCGGCGTAGCCGAGGACGTACGCGGACATGACCCAGGCGGCGGTGCCGGTGCCGAGGCCGAGGTCGGCGCGGAGGGTGGGGACGGCGACGGCGAGCATGGCGACGTCGATGCCTTCGAGGAAGATCGTCCCGGAGAGGACGAGTAGCAGACTCCAGGCGCGTAGGGACACAACTGTCTCCAGGGCAGGGTGGTTTGGGGTGGCCGGTTACCGAGCCGGTTACCGAGCCGGGGGTCGGTTCCCTCTTGTAACCATCTGCATCCTGCGGGAGGATCGGGTGCCATGGAAGAAGGCACTTTGAAGGAACCGAGTCACTGCGCGGGAACCTATGGAACCGAAGGGGACCCCGACCCCTTCCAGTGGGACACCCGGGAGGACTGCGAGGTGCGCCAGATCCTCGACCGGGTCGCCGACAAGTGGTCCCTCCTCGTCATCGCCCTCCTCGACCGCCGGGTCCTGCGCTTCACGGAGCTCAAGCGCGAGATCGACGGCGTGAGTCAGCGCATGCTGACCGTGACCCTGCGCCAGCTGGAGCGCGACGGCCTGGTGAAGCGCACGGTCCATCCGACGGTCCCGCCGCGCGTGGACTACGAACTCACCCCCCTGGGCGGCACCCTGCACACCACGATCCGCTCCCTGGTCACCTGGACCGAGCAGCACCAGAACGAGATCGCGGCGGCCCGGGAGACGTACGACGCGAAGGAGTCGGCGTCCGTCTGAGGCCGCGATAACCGGTGGTCCTCGCCGGGGACTTCGCCCACCCTGGGGTCCATGGAAGAACCGAAGTACCGGATCCGTGCGCTCCACACCGCGCGCACGGTCACCGTCTACCAGGCGTACCCGCCCGCGATCGGTCTGCCCGCGGCGCGCGAGGGCCGTTTTCCGGCCGCCTGGAAGCGGGACCGGATGACCTGGATCAAGCCGTCGTTCCTCTGGATGATGTACCGCTCCGGCTGGGGGACGAAGGAGGGCCAGGAGACCGTCCTCGCCGTGGAGATCACCCGCGAGGGCTTCGAGTGGGCCCTGCGGAACGCCTGTCTCTCGCACTACGTCCGCGGTTTCCACGCCGATCGGGCGGCGTGGAAAGGGGTGTTGGGGCGGGCTCCCGCGCGCGTGCAGTGGGACCCGGAGCGGGATCCGGGGCTTCGGGCGCTCCCGTTCCGCTCGCTCCAGCTCGGGCTCGCGGGCGAGGCGGCGCGGCGGTACGCGGACGAGTGGACCGTGTCCGTCGCCGACGTCACCCCCCTCGCGCACCGCGTCCGCGACCTCGTCCGGGCCGAGGGGCCGGAGGCCGCCCGGCGGCTGCTGCCCCGCGAGGAGCCGTACCCGGAGCCGGCCGGACTCCTGGACCACCTGCGCGAGCGGACAGGATGGGCGTCGCCGGAACCGGACGACAGCAGTCCCGAAAGCATTCGTCCGATGAGCGAACACACCTGACCGGTTTCCGCTCTTGACGTAAAGTCAAACTTGCACTGAACATTCAGCACGCACAACAGAACACCTGAACAACTGAACACCGCACACGCACTCGTACAGCTCCAGCGCCTCGTGGCACTCACGCCCGAGGCGTCTCGCACGTTCCGTCCCATCCCCGTTCGGAATCCGGAGCCCCCACAGATGAACATCTCCGTACCCAGACGCGTCACCGCGGCCGCCGCCCTCGCGGCGCTCGCCCTCGGCGGACTCACCGGCACCAGTGCCTCGGCGAGCCCGACCGCTGCCGCCGCCGCGCCCGACATCCCGCTCGCCAACGTCAAGCAGCACTTGACGGACCTCCAGTCGATCGCCACCGCCAACGGCGGCAACCGCGCCCACGGCCGTACCGGCTACAAGGCGTCCATCGACTTCGTGAAGGCCAAGCTGGACGCCGCCGGCTACACCACCACGATCCAGCAGTTCACCTCCAACAGCGCCGTCGGCTACAACCTGATAGCCGACTGGCCCGGCGGCGACCCGAACCAGGTCCTGATGGCCGGGGCGCACCTCGACTCGGTCTCCTCCGGCGCCGGCATCAACGACAACGGCTCCGGCTCCGCCGCGGTCCTGGAGACCGCCCTCGCCGTGGCCCGCGCCGGCTACCAGCCGTCCAAGCACCTGCGCTTCGGCTGGTGGGGCGCGGAGGAACTCGGCCTGGTCGGCTCGAAGTACTACGTGAGCCAGCTGCCCACGACGGAGCGCGCGAAGGTCTCCGGCTACCTGAACTTCGACATGATCGGCTCGCCCAACCCGGGCTACTTCGTCTACGACGACGACCCGGCGATCGAGACGACGTTCAAGAACTACTTCGCGGGTCTCGGCGTCCCCACGGAGATCGAGACGGAGGGCGACGGCCGCTCGGACCATGCCTCGTTCAAGAACGTCGGCATCCCCGTCGGCGGTCTCTTCACGGGCGCGAGCCGGGTCAAGACCAGTGCCCAGGTGTCCAAGTGGGGCGGTACGGCCACGGCCTTCGACCGCTGCTACCACTCGTCCTGCGACACGACGGCGAACATCAACGACACCGCCCTCGACCGCAACAGCGACGCGATCGCGCACGCCATCTGGACGCTGTCCGGCTCCACCACCCCGCCGCCCACCGGCAAGGTCTTCGAGAACACGGCCGACGTGGCCATCCCGGACAACGGCGCGGCGGTGACCTCGACGGTCAACGTGAGCGGCGTCGCGGGCAACGCGCCCGCCACGCTCAAGGTCGACGTGGACATCGTCCACACCTACCGCGGTGACCTCGTCGTCGACCTCGTCGCCCCCGACGGCTCGGTCTACAGCCTGAGCAACCGCTCCGGCGGCAGCGCCGACAACATCAAGGCCACCTACACCGTGAACGCCTCCAGCGAGGTCGCCAACGGTGCCTGGAAGCTCCGCGCCCAGGACAGGGCCTCGGCCGACACCGGTTACATCAGCGGCTTCAAGCTGACGTTCCCGTAACCGCGCGAAGAACTCCCGGGTGGGTCGGTGACCATCGCCCCCGACCCGCCCGGGGTCCCAACCCGGTTGCTACCGACCGGCGTTCGCCGCTTCGACCAGCGCGTCCTTCGTGACCGCGCCGACGTAGACCTTGCCGTCGTCGGTGAGGAGCGCGTTCACCAGCTTCGTCGTGAAGAGGGTGCCAGAGCCGAACTTCCCGCTGACCTTGTCGCCGAGGGAGTCCAGGAGCCCCTGGAACTCCTTCGGCGCCTCGTCGGTCCTGGGCGCCGGCGCCCCGGTGTCGAGCTTCGCGATCGTCGTCCAGCCCTCGCCGATGACGTTGAAGCCCTCCCCGAGGTCGCCGAAGCCCTTCTCCAGGTCGCCGAGGCCCTTCTCGAACTCCTCGGGGAGCTTCTCCCCGCCCGCGCCCTTCTCGGCGCCGCCCTCCGTGACCTTCGCGCCCGCCGGGGCCTTGAAGGTGAACTCGGAGGCGGCCGGCCTGGCGAAGTCGACCTTCGTGTAGCCCGCGTCGACGACCGGCTTGCCGCCCTCCACCGAGGCGAGGGTGAACTTCAGCGGGGTGCCGTTCGCCGCGTCCACGGCGATCTTCACCGACTCGACCGTCGAACCGGCTTGCTTCGGCTTGATCACCAGCTGGTACGCGTCCCGGCCGGCCACCTTGGCCGTACCGCCGACGGTGATCGACGTGGTGTCGCCCGCCGCCTTCAGGACCTCGTCCGCGAGTTCCTTCGGCGTGGTCGGGACGTCCTTGTCCTCCGGGGCTCCGGCGCCCTCCGGGGCCTTCTCGTGGAAGGCCTCGTTCGACTTGCTGTCGTACGCCCAGACGTCGGCGCCGTTGTGGATCAGGCTGTACTCGTCGGAGCCGTCGAGCAGGGTCAGCCGCTGACGCTCGGGGCCGTCGGCCGCCACGCGCAGCGTGTGCGTGCCCGAGACGAGCTCGGTGAGCCTGGCCGAGGGGTCGGCGGACGAGCCGCCACCGCCGCCGCCGAGGCCGGGCATCAGGCTGCCGAAGGCCGGCAGCCCCAGGTCGGTGGAGATCCTGAACGTGCCGGACAGGGTCTGGGTGTCCGACGCCGCGATCTTCTCGATGAGCTGCTGGGCCGTGATCTCCGGCAGGTCGGGGTCTCCGGACGCCGCCAGCGCCGGGACGAGGCCGATGGTCGCCGCGGCCACTCCTGCCACCGCGACCGGGACGATGAACCGGCTCGCCTTACGGGTCTCTGCCATGGTCTCCGCTACCTCCGTGGTCGATGACTCCATCTCACCAAAACGGCGGTACGAAAACGTCAGCCCCCGGGATCAACCTCACGTACTGCTTCGGGATGACCCGACCCTGAGAACCGCTCACCCGCGCGGTGGACAGGACCCGTCGCGGGCGCGTCCGGCCGCGCGGCAGCCGCGCGGGTGGACCGCCGGCCGGGTGTCAGCCCGCGCGGTGGACCACCGCGTCGCACAGCTCCGCGAGGGCCGCCTTCGCGTACCCGTCGGGCAGCGGCGCGAGCAGGGCGCGGGCCTCCTCCGCGTACCGCACGGTGTCCCGGCGGGCCTGCTCCAGGGCGGGGTGGGCGCGCAGCCGGCGCAGGGTCTCGGCGTGCCGCCCGTCGTCGCTGAGGTCGCCGTCGACGAGGGCGACGAGCTCCAGGTCCTCCGGGCGCCCGTGGGCGGCCGCGGCGGCCCTCAGGTGGAGGACGGGCAGGGTGGGGACGCCCTCGCGGAGGTCGGTGCCGGGGGTCTTGCCGGACTCGTGGGAGTCGGAGGCGATGTCGAGGACGTCGTCGGCGAGCTGGAAGGCGACACCGAGCCGCTCGCCGTACTGGGTGAGGGTGTCGACGACGCTCTCGTCGGCGCCGGCCATCATGGCGCCGAAGCGGCAGGAGACGGCGACGAGCGAGCCGGTCTTGCCGCCGAGGACGTCGAGGTAGTGGGCGACGGGGTCGTGGCCGTCGCCGGGGCCCGCGGTCTCCAGGATCTGCCCGGTCACGAGCCGTTCGAACGCCTCGGACTGGATCCGTACGGCCTCGGGGCCGAGGTCCGCGAGGGTGTGCGAGGCGCGGGCGAAGAGGAAGTCACCCGTGAGGACGGCGATCGAGTTGCCCCAGCGGGTGTTGGCGCTGGGGACCCCGCGCCGGACGTCGGCCGCGTCCATGACGTCGTCGTGGTACAGCGTGGCCAGGTGAGTGAGCTCGACGACGACGGCGGAGGGCACGACGCCCGGCGCGTAGGGGTCTCCGAACTGCGCGGCGAGCATCACGAGCAGGGGCCGGAAGCGCTTGCCGCCCGCGATGACGAGGTGCTGCGCGGCCTCCGTGATGAAGGGGACATCGCTCTTGGTGGCGTCCAGGAGGCCCGCCTCCACAGCCGCCAACCCGGTCTGGACATCGGCCTCAAGAGCCTGGTCCCGCACGCTAAGACCGAACGGCCCGACGACGGTCACGAGGAGGTCTCCTGTCTGCTGACGCCTGCTGACGATCACACGGACCGCTCCGGTGGACCGTTGAAGATCACACGGATTGTCGATGTGTCGCTGGATTCACTCAAGCCAGCGTATCCGGTCACCTTTCGATCACCGTGGGCGCCTTCCCGTCACCCCCGGTATGTTCGTGATCAGCTCATAGGGCCAGGAGTAGGCGCTTTGTCCCGAACAGCGATCGACGGCGACCCGAAGGAAGCCGGGAGGTGACCGAGGTGAAGATCCGTACCGACTTCCCGTACGAGACCCGGCACGACGACGTGCGGATCCCGCTGCCGGACGGCACGCGGCTGTACGCGCGCGTGTGGCGCCCGCTCACCGACGAGCCCGTACCGGCGCTCCTGGAGTACCTGCCCTACCGCCTCACCGACTGGACCGCGCCCCGCGACCGGCAGCGCCACCCCTGGTACGCGGGGCACGGCTACGCCTCCGTACGCGTCGACGTCCGCGGCCACGGCAACAGCGAGGGCCTGCCCGGCGACGAGTACGACGCCGTGGAGCTCGCGGACGGCGTGGCCGTCGTGCACTGGCTCGCCGAGCAGCCCTGGTGCACCGGCCGGGTCGGCATGTTCGGCATCTCCTGGGGCGGCTGCAACGCGCTCCAGATCGCCGCCCTCGCCCCCGAACCGCTCAAGGCGGTCGTCACCGTCTGCTCCACCGACGACCGCTACGACAACGACGTCCACTACATGGGCGGCTCCGTCCTCGCCGTCGACATGCACGCCTTCGCCGCCACCATGCTCGCCTTCGTCTGCCGCCCGCCCGACCCGCGTCACGTGGGCGAGGAGTGGCGCGCCATGTGGCTGAGACGCCTGGAGGCCGTGGAACCGTTCCTCCACACCTGGCTCGCCCACCAGACCCGGGACGCCTACTGGAAGCACGGCAGCGTCTGCGAGGACTACTCCGCGATCAAGGCCGCCGTCCTCGCCGTCGGCGGCTGGCACGACCCGTACCGGGACACCGTCCTGCGCCTCGCCCAGCACCTCCCCCAGGACCGGGTGCGCGGGATCATCGGCCCCTGGTCCCACCAGTACCCGGACCGCGGCCTGCCGCCCGGGCCCGCCATCGGCTTCCTCCAGGAGACCCTGCGCTGGTGGGACCACCACCTCAAGGGCGTCGAGAACGACGTCATGGCCGAGCCGCTGCTGCGTTCCTGGATCAGCGAGTCGCACCTCCCGGCCACCGTGTACGAGGAGCTGCCGGGCCGCTGGGTCGCCGACCCCGCCTGGCCGTCCCCGCACGTCACCCCCGTCACGTACGCCTTCCAGGGCGCGCCCGTCGTGGTCGACTCGCCCCAGCAGACCGGGCTCGACGCGGGCCGCTTCTTCCCCTTCGGCAACGACGCCGACCTGCCGCCCGACCAGCGCGCCGAGGACGCCCACTCGGCCTGCTTCGACTTCGCGGTCCCCGAGGACGGCCCCGCGATCGAGATCCTCGGCCGGCCGACCGTGACCCTCGCCGTGCGCGCGGCCGCCCCCACCGGTCAGGTCATCGCCCGGCTCTGCGACATCGCCCCCGACGGTTCCTCCACCCTCGTCACCCGGGGCGCGCTGAACTTCTCCGCCCGCTACGGCCGCGACCGGGCCGTGGAGGCCCAGATCGGCGAGACGGAGAGCCTCGTCGTCGAACTGAACGGCATCGGGCACAGCTTCCCGCCGGGCCACCGGGTCCGCCTCGCCGTCTCCTCCACGTACTGGCCGTGGATCTGGCCCCAGCCGGACGCGGCGGGCTTCACCCTCGACCCGGCGGGTTCCTCCCTCACTCTGCCGGTCCGCCGCCCCACCGAGGACGCGGTCACCTGGGAGGAGCCGGAGCAGTCCGAGCCTCTGGGCGTGGTCGTCCCCGCCACCCTGGAGGAGCCCCGCCCGGAGCGGCTGGTGGTCAGGGACGTGGCGAAGGGCGAATGGACCCTGGAGGTCGACCCGAGGTACGGCGGTACGCGGGTCTACCCGGACGGCCTGGAGTTCACCGAGGACACCGTGGAGACGTACACGATCGACGAGAGCGGCCCCCTGTCCGCCCGTACGCTCTCGGAGTGGGCGATCCGGCTGCACCGGCCGGAGGACGCCTGGGACGTCACCGTGGACACGCGCTCGGAGATCACCTGCGACGCGAACGCCTTCCTCACCACGAACGAGGTGGTGTGCAAGGAGGGCGACGAGGTCGTCTTCCACCGCACGTGGGAGCGGCGGATCCCGCGCACGGCGGGCTGAGTAAGCGAGAGGCGCCCGTATCGGGACCGGTACGGGCGCCTCTCACGTCCGCCTACGCGCTCGCGTCGGCCTTGCGGCGACGGGCGACGACCATCGCGCCGGCGCCGAGGGCGACGGCCGCGCCGGCCGCGAGGCCGAGCCGGGTGAGGTTCTCGTTCGCCCCGGTGGCGGCGAGGGTGCCGGTCACCGGCGTCCGCGACGAGCCGCCCTGCTGGGTGGTGTTGCCGTTGCCGCCGGTGGAGACGGTCGGCGCCGGGGTGGGCGTCGCGGTGGTCTGCGACGGGGTGGGCTCGGGGGTAGGCTCCGGCTTCGGCTTGTCGGTCTTGGCGGCGAGGATGCCGAACCGGGCGTCCACGAACTCCTCACCGAGTCCGCAGGAGCCGTCGTTGTTCTCGTACTCGCCGTAGGCGAAGGCCACGCCGTTGCCGACGGGTGCGTCGGCGGCGACCGTGAGACGCAGCTTCACGTCGTAGTGGGCGCCCTTGGCGAGCTTGCCGACCTCGATGGACTCGAACTCCTCGCTGACCGGCGTCCACTCCAGGTTGTCGGCGGAGGACCACTCGACCGGGATGAGCCCGTCGACGAAGCCCGTCTCCTCGTCGAGGACCTCCTCCGCGCCGGGAAGCCGCGCGGCGTTAGTGAAGACGTCGACCGCGTCCATGGTGCGGTCGGAGGTGTTAGTGACGCGCAGCGAGAAGATGGCGGACTGGCCGGCGGTGACCGTCTTCGGGCCGCTCAGCGCGACCTCCAGGCCCGGGTCCTCGTCGCAGTCCCCGCCGATCTCCTCGAAGAACGCCAGCTCCTCCTTGGCCGCGGCGAGGTCCTCGGCGGCGGCCTCCTTCACCTTCCTGGTGGGGGTGACGAGGCGGTCTGCGGCGGCGACGGCCTCGTTCAGGTCGCCCTCGGCCCCGGTGACGGCGGTGGCGGCGGCCCCTGCGGCGGTCTCGGCGAGCCCGGCGGCCTCCTTCGCCCCGACGACCGCGGCGGCGGCGTCCGCCTTCTGCTGCTCGGTGGCCTCGGGGAGGAGAAGGAGGTCCTTCTCCGCCTGCACGGCCGCGGCGAGCGCCTCGTCGGCGGCGGTCTTCTCGGCGTCTGCGGCCTCGGCGGCGGCCTTCGCCTCGGTGACGGCCTTCCGGAGGGCGTGGTCGGGCTTGTCCAGCGCCTCACGCGCCTTCGTGGCCTGGTCGAACGCGACGACGGCCTCGTCGTACTCCTTCTGAGCCAGCGCGACGGCCGCCCTCAGCTCATCGAGCGAGGGCTTCTCGAAGTCGTCCTCGTCCGACGGCGGCTTCTGCGTCGACGCCGGCGACGGCTTGGTGTCGGCGAACGCGGGCGCGGCTGAGAGGAGCAGGACCGGGGTGGTCACGGCGGCGGCCACGGCGGTCGCGAGAATGCGACGAATCTTCACAGTGCGGGACCTTTTTCCTGGTCAGGGAGAAGTGAGAACGTGCGGACGCGCGCCTGCGGCGACTTCACGCGGCGCGATACCACCGTGATCGTATGACCGCGGACACCCCCGCGGGAGCCCTGTTCCCGCGGCCCGGATACGGGGTTGATCCTCCCCGCGTACGCAATGCGCGCGAAGCGGGACAGTTGCCCACGGAGGACCCGCTTTCCGTGTGATCCATGTCATCCGCGCCCGGCGGCCCGCCCCGTAACGTGTCCCCCACACACCTGGAAAGCGAGGCACGCACCGATGTCCGAGCACAGCCCGCTCGACCTGGCCGAGGGCGATCCCTTCGGCCCGCACAACCTCCCGTACGGCGTCTTCTCCACCGCCGACGAGCCCGACCGGCGCCGTCTCGGTGTCCGGATCGGCGGGCACGTGCTGGACGCGGGTGCCGCGGCGCACGCGCTCGGCTCCCCGTACGCGGCGCTCCTCGCCCAGCCGAGCCTGAACCCGCTGCTCGCGGCGGGGCGGACGGCCTGGCGTGACGTGCGCCGGGCGCTGACGGCCTGGGTGACGGTGCCCGCGCACCGGGCGGACGTCGAGCCGCTGCTGTACCCGCTGGCCGAGGTGACGCTGCACCTGCCGTACGAGGTCGCGGACTACGTCGACTTCTACGCGAGCGAGCACCACGCGACGAACGTGGGCCGCATCTTCCGGCCCGACGGCGACGCGCTCACCCCCAACTGGAAGCACCTGCCGATCGGTTACCACGGCCGGGCGGGCACGGTCGTGGTCTCGGGCACCGACGTCGTCCGTCCTTCGGGGCAGCGCAAGGCGCCGACGGACCCGGCCCCCGTCTTCGGCCCCTCGGTCAAGCTGGACATCGAGGCGGAGGTCGGTTTCCTCGTCGGCACCCCGTCGGACCTCGGCCGTCCGGTGCCGCTGGCCGACTTCCGGGAGCACGTCTTCGGCCTCACCCTGCTCAACGACTGGTCGGCGCGGGACGTGCAGGCCTGGGAGTACGTGCCGCTCGGCCCGTTCCTGGGGAAGTCGTTCCAGACCTCGGTGTCGGCGTGGGTGACGCCCCTGGAGGCCCTGGACGCGGCCAGGACCGCTCCGCCCGCGCGGGACCTCCCGCTGCTGCCGTACCTGGACGACGCGGCCGAGGAGGAGCCGGGCGGCTTCGACCTGCGGATCACCGTGGAGATCAACGGCGAGGTGGTGGCGGAGCCGCCGTTCTCCACCATGTACTGGACGGCCGCGCAGCAGCTCGCGCACATGACGGTGAACGGCGCCTCGCTGCGCACGGGTGACCTGTACGGCTCCGGGACGGTGTCCGGACCCGAGGTCGGCCAGCGCGGTTCGCTCCTGGAGCTCACCTGGAACGGCCGGGACGCCCTCGAACTGGCCGGTGGCAAGCGCACCTTCCTGGAGGACGGCGACGAGGTCACCCTCACCGCCTGGGCCCCCGGCCCGGACGGCACACGGGTGGCACTCGGCGAGGTCCGGGGCCGGATCGTGCCCTCCGCCTGACCTTCGGGGAACGTGCGGCGGCGCTCTCCCCCCAATGGGTCACCCCGCGTGCGGCGCCCCCCTGGGGCGGCCGATGCTGCTGGAGGTGGCGGGATCAGGGGAGAGCCCGCCGACGTCCGGCGCCCCGCTCCGGGGCGCCCCTCCCGAGGAGCAGACCCACATGTCCGCACGACCCCGCCCCTTCATAGCCGCGCTCGCTCTGGCCGCCGCCGGATCGCTGGCCCTGGGGGCCGCCCCGGCGGTCTCGGCCGCCCCCGTCGCGAAGCCGGTCACCGACTTCCCGCACCCGGACCTCAAGAAGACGTACGACGCCACGGTGAAGTACAGGTCGGAGCAGAAGGCCATCGCCGACGGCTTCCTGCGCACCGACGACTGCGTCGAGGACCCGGAGCTCGGCGGCATGGGCTACCACTACGTCAACCCGGCGAACCTCGGCTCCACCGACCCGACGAAGCCGGCCGCGGTGCTGTACGAGGAGGACCACAAGACGGGCAAGCGCGAGCTGGTCGCGGTCGAGTGGGTCGTTCCCGACCCGAACGAGAACCTGCCCAGGCCGCAGCTCTTCGGCCGCGGCTTCGACGGGCGGTTCGACTTCCCGCCGCTGGGACCCCACTACTCGCTCCACGCGTGGATCTTCAAGAAGAACCCGAAGGGCGTCTTCGCCCCGTACAACCCGCGGGTGCACTGCACCCCCTGCCCTGAGGACCACCCGAAGGCGTAGGCGTACGACGAAGGGCCCGGCCTCCGCGCACGGAGACCGGGCCCTCTGCCGTACCCCCGCTACCGGACGAACACGCTCGCCTGGTTCGCCAGGTCCAGGAAGTACTGCGGCGCGACGCCGAGCACCAGCGTGACGACGACGCCCGCCATGATGGCGACGGTCGTCAGGGCCGAGGGCACGGCGACCGTCGGGCCGTCCGCCTTCGGCTCGCTGAAGAACATGAGCACGATCACCCGGATGTAGAAGAAGGCGGCGATCGCCGAGGAGATGACGCCGACCACGACGAGGGCGCCCGCGCCGCCGTCCGCCGCCGCCTTGAAGACCGCGAACTTGCCCGAGAACCCGGAGGTCAGCGGGATGCCGGCGAAGGCGAGCAGGAAGACCGCGAAGACCGCCGCGACGAGCGGCGAACGACGCCCGAGACCCGCCCACTTGGACAGGTGGGTGGCCTCGCCGCCCGCGTCCCTGACCAGGGTGACGACGGCGAAGGCGCCGATCGTCACGAAGGAGTACGCGCCGAGGTAGAACAGGACCGACGAGATCCCGCTGGGCGTGGCCGCGATGACACCGGCCAGCAGGAAGCCCGCGTGCGCGATGGACGAGTACGCGAGGAGCCGCTTGATGTCGGTCTGGGTGATGGCGATGATCGCGCCGCCCAGCATGGTGACGACGGCGACGCCCCACATGACGGGCCGCCAGTCCCAGGTGAGACCGGGCAGCACCACGTACAGCAGGCGGAGCAGCGCGCCGAACGCGGCGACCTTGGTCGCGGCTGCCATGAAGCCGGTGACCGGGGTCGGCGCGCCCTGGTAGACGTCCGGGGTCCACATGTGGAACGGCACGGCGCCGACCTTGAAGAGGAGCCCCATGAGGACCATGGCGAAGCCGATGAGCAGCAGTGCGTCGTTGCCCATGGTGTCGGCGAGCGCCGGGTTCACGGAGGTGACCGAGCCGTCGACGACGTCGGCGATGGTGGCGTACGAGACGGAGCCCGCGTAGCCGTAGAGCAGAGCGATGCCGAAGAGCAGGAAGGCCGAGGAGAAGGCGCCGAGCAGGAAGTACTTGAGGGCCGCCTCCTGGGACATCAGGCGCTTGCGGCGCGCGACGGCGCAGAGCAGGTACAGCGGGAGGGAGAAGACCTCCAGGGCGACGAAGAGCGTCAGGAGGTCGTTGGCGGCCGGGAAGACCAGCATGCCGGCGATGGCGAAGAGCGCCAGCGGGAAGACCTCGGTGGTGGTGAACCCCGCCTTGACGGCGGCCTTCTCGTGGTCGCTGCCGGGGACGGCGGCGGCCTCGGCCGCGAAGGAGTCGACCCTGTGGCCGTGGTCGGCCGGGTCGAGCCTGCGCTCGGCGAAGGTGAAGATCGCGACGACCGAGGCGAGGAGGATGGTGCCCTGGAGGAAGAGGGCGGGTCCGTCGACGGCGATGGCGCCCATGGCCGCGATCTGGGCCTTGGTGGAGCCGTAGCCGCCGGCCGCCAGGCCGACGATCGCGGCGAAGGCGGCGACGAGCGCCACCACGCTGAGGAACAGCTGGCTGTGGTAGCGGGCCCTGCGGGGCACGAAGGCCTCGACGAGGACGCTGAGGATCGCGGCGCCGATCACGATGAGTACCGGTGAGAGCTGGGTGTACTCGATGTGGGGCGCCGGGATCTTGTTCAGCGGCTCGGCGGCCGTCGTCCACAGGCTGTGGACGGGGGATGCGACGACGGAAGTGCTCACTTGGCCGCCTCCACGTTCTGGGGCGCAGAGGGCTGGGGGTCCTTCTGCTGGACGTCGGACATGGTGTGCCGCACCGCCGGGTTGACGACGTCCGTCAGCGGCTTCGGGAAGACCCCGAGGAAGATCAGGACGGCGATCAGCGGGACGACCACCGCCAGTTCACGCGGCCGCAGGTCGGGCAGCGTCCGCACCTCCTCCTTCACCGGCCCGGTCATCGTCCGCTGGTACAGGACGAGGGTGTAGAGCGCGGCGAGGACGATGCCGGTGGTGGCGATGACGCCGGCCACGGGGTAGCGGGCGTAGGTGCCGACCAGGACCAGGAACTCGCTGACGAACGGCGCGAGTCCGGGCAGCGACAGGGTCGCGAGGCCGCCGATGAGGAAGGTGCCGGCGAGCACCGGGGCGACCTTCTGCACCCCGCCGTAGTCGGCGATGAGCCGCGAGCCGCGCCGGGAGATCAGGAAGCCGGCGACGAGCATCAGCGCGGCCGTCGAGATGCCGTGGTTGACCATGTAGAGCGTGGCACCGGACTGGCCCTGGCTGGTCATCGCGAAGATGCCCAGGATGATGAAGCCGAAGTGCGAGATCGACGCGTACGCCACCAGGCGCTTGATGTCCCGCTGGCCGACCGCGACCAGCGCCCCGTACACGATGCTGATGAGTGCGAGGACGATGATCGCGGGGGTGGCCCACTTCGAGGCCTCGGGGAAGAGCCCGAGGCAGAAGCGGAGCATCGCGAAGGTGCCGACCTTGTCGACGACGGCGGTGATGAGGACGGCGACCGGGGCGGTCGCCTCCCCCATCGCGTTCGGCAGCCAGGTGTGCAGCGGCCAGAGCGGCGCCTTCACCGCGAAGGCGAAGAAGAAGCCGAGGAAGAGCAGCCGCTCGGTGTTGGTCGCCATCTCCAGGGAGCCGTCGGCGCGCGCCGCCGCGATCTCCGTGAGCGAGAAGTTCCCCGCGACCACGTAGAGCCCGATGACGGCTGCCAGCATGATCAGGCCGCCGACCAGGTTGTACAGGAGGAACTTGACCGCCGCGTAGGAGCGCTGGGCCGCCGCGTTCTCGTCGGAGCCCGCGTGGGCGCGGTCGCCGAAGCCGCCGATGAGGAAGTACATCGGGATGAGCATGGCTTCGAACAGGATGTAGAAGAGGAAGACGTCGGTGGCCTCGAAGGAGAGGATCACCATCGCCTCGACCATGAGGATCAGGGCGAAGAAGCCCTGGGTCGGGCGCCACCGCTTGGAGGTGGTCTCCAGGGGGTCGGCGTCGTGCCAGCCCGCGAGGACGATGAACGGGATCAGCAGCGCGGTGAGCGCGATCAGCGCCACTCCGATGCCGTCCACGCCGAGTTCGTACCGGACCCCGAAGTCCTTGATCCAGGAGTGGGATTCGGTCAGCTGGTAACGCTCGCCGCCGGGCTCGAACCGTACGAAGACGACGGCGGCGAGTCCCAGCGTGGCGAGGGAGATCAGCAGCGCCAGCCATTTGGCGGCGGTGCGGCGGGCGGCGGGGACGGCGGCGGTGAGGATGGCACCGACCGCCGGAACCGCTGCCGTCACGGTAAGGAGCGGGAAGGACATGTTGGTTACACCGCCCTCATCAGCAGGGTCGCGGCGATCAGCACCGCAGTACCTCCGAACATGGAGACCGCGTACGAGCGGGCGTAGCCGTTCTGGAGCTTGCGCAGCCAGCCGGAGAGCCCGCCGACGGAGGCCGCGGTGCCGTTGACCACGCCGTCGACGAGGCTGTGGTCGACGTAGACCAGGGAGCGGGTCAGGTGGGTGCCGCCGCGGACGAAGACGACGTGGTTGAAGTCGTCCTGGAGCAGGTCGCGGCGGGCGGCCCGGGTGAGCAGCGAGCCGCGCGGGGCGACCACCGGGACGGGCCTGCGCCCGTACTGGAGGTAGGCGAGGCCGACGCCGATCACCATGACGGCGACGGTGGCGGAGGTGACGGCGGCGGCGCTGATCGGCGGGTGGCCGTGCGCGTAGCCGGTGACGGGTTCGAGCCAGTGCACGAACCGGTCGCCGACGCCGAAGATGCCGCCCGCGAAGACCGACCCGAAGGCCAGCAGGATCATCGGGATCGTCATGGACTTCGGGGACTCGTGCGGGTGCGGCTCGTGTCCCTCGGCGTCGGGCTGCCAGCGCTTCTCGCCGAAGAAGGTCATGAGCATCACGCGGGTCATGTAGTACGCGGTGATGGCCGCGCCGAGCAGGGTGACCGAGCCGAGGATCCAGCCCTGGGTGCCGCCCTTGGCGAAGGCCGCCTCGATGATCATGTCCTTGGAGAAGAAGCCGGACAGGCCGGGGAAGCCGATGATCGCGAGGTAGCCGAGGCCGAAGGTGACGAAGGTGACCGGCATGTACCTCCGCAGGCCGCCGTACCTCCGCATGTCGACCTCGTCGTTCATGCCGTGCATGACCGAACCGGCGCCGAGGAACAGTCCGGCCTTGAAGAAGCCGTGGGTCACCAGGTGCATGATCGCGAAGACGTAGCCGATGGGGCCGAGTCCGGCCGCCAGGATCATGTAGCCGATCTGCGACATCGTCGATCCGGCGAGCGCCTTCTTGATGTCGTCCTTGGCGCAACCGACGATCGCACCGAAGAGGAGCGTGACGGCGCCGACCACGACGACCACCGTCTGGGCGTCCGGGGCGGCGTTGAAGATGTCCGCGGAGCGGACGATCAGATAGACGCCGGCGGTCACCATCGTGGCCGCGTGGATGAGGGCCGAGACCGGGGTCGGGCCCTCCATCGCGTCCCCGAGCCAGGACTGCAGCGGCACCTGGGCCGACTTGCCGCAGGCGGCGAGCAGCAGCATCAGACCGATCGCGGTCAGCGTGCCCTGGGACGTCTCGCCGACCGCCCCGAGCACCGGCCCGAAGGCGAAGGTGCCGAAGGTGGTGAACATGATCATGATGGCGATGGAGAGGCCCATGTCGCCGACCCGGTTGACCAGGAAGGCCTTCTTCGCGGCGGTGGCCGCGCTGGGCTTGTGCTGCCAGAAGCCGATCAGGAGGTACGAGGCGAGGCCGACGCCCTCCCAGCCGAAGTACAGCAGCAGGTAGTTGTCGGCGAGGACGAGCAGCAGCATCGCCGCGACGAACAGGTTGAGATAGCCGAAGAAGCGGCGGCGGCGCTCGTCGTGCTCCATGTAACCGATGGAGTACACGTGGATGAGCGTGCCGACTCCGCTGATCAGCAGGACGAACGTCATCGACAGCTGGTCGAGCTGGAAGGCGATGTCCGCCTGGAAGCCCTCCACGGGGATCCAGGAGAAGAGCCGCTGGTGCAGGGCACGGTCCTCGGCGCCCTTGCCGAGCATGTCGGCGAAGAGGGCCAGGCCCAGGGCGAAGGAGACGGCCGCGAACAGCGTGCCGATCCAGTGCCCGATCTTGTCGAGCCGCCGTCCGCCGCAGAGCAGGACGGCCGCGCCGAGCAGGGGTGCCCCGACGAGCAGCGCGATGAGATTTTCCACGGTCAGCCCCTCACAGCTTCATCAGGCTTGCGTCGTCGACCGAGGCCGAGTGGCGGGCACGGAAGACGGACACGATGATCGCGAGCCCGACGACGACCTCCGCGGCGGCGACGACCATCGTGAAGAACGCGATGATCTGGCCGTCGAGGTTTCCGTGCATACGGGAGAAGGCGACGAACGCGAGGTTGCAGGCGTTGAGCATCAGCTCGACGCACATGAAGACCACGATCGCGTTGCGCCGGATCAGCACCCCGGCCGCACCGATGGTGAACAGCAGGGCGGCGAGGTACAGGTAGTTGACGGGATTCACCGGGTGGCCTCCTCTTCGTCCCGGTCCCGGCCGAGCCGCTCCTCGGAGCGCTGCTCCAGGGCCTTGAGGTCGGCGAGGGCCTCGGTGGACACGTCCCGGACCTGGCCCCGCTTGCGCAGGGTCTGCATGACGGTGAGCTCCGACGGGGTGCCGTCGGGCAGCAGTCCGGCGATGTCCACCGCGTTGTGCCGGGCGTACACACCCGGAGCCGGGAGCGGCGGGAGGTGCTTGCCTTCCCGTACGCGCTGCTCGGCCAGCTCGCGCTGGGTGCGGGCCCGCTCGGTGCGCTCGCGGTGGGTGAGCACCATCGCGCCGACGGCGGCGGTGATGAGGAGCGCTCCGGTCATCTCGAAGGCGAAGACGTACTTGGTGAAGATGAGGGCAGCGAGACCCTCGACGTTTCCGCCGTACGCGCCGTTGGCGGCACCCAGGCCGGCGAACTCCGTCAGCGACGCGTTCCCGATTCCGGCGGCGAGCAGGATGCCGAAGCCGAGACCGCAGGCGGCGGCCCACCAGCGCTGGCCCTTGAGGGTCTCCTTCAGCGAGTCCGCGGCGGTGACACCGACCAGCATGACGACGAAGAGGAAGAGCATCATGATCGCGCCGGTGTAGACGACGATCTGGACGATGCCGAGGAAGTACGCCCCGTTGGCCAGGTAGAAGACCGCCAGGATGATCATGGTCCCGGCGAGGCAGAGCGCCGAGTGGACGGCCCGCCTCATCAGGATCGTGCACAGGGCGCCGATGACGGCGACGGTGCCGAGGACCCAGAACTGAAAGGCCTCACCCGAAGAGGTCGCGTACGCGGCGAGGTTCGCGCTCATGCGTCCACCCCCTCCTCCGCGCCCGTCTCTCCCTTGGACACGGCGACCTGGCGGACCGTGTCGGGCGCGGCCTCGGTGACCAGCCCCCGGTAGTAGTCCTGCTCGGTCATGCCGGGGAAGATCGCGTGCGGCGTGTCGACCATGGTGTCCTCGAGTCCCGCGAGGAGCTGCTCCTTGGTGTAGATCAGGTTCGCGCGGGAGGAGTCGGCCAGCTCGAACTCGTTGGTCATCGTCAGGGCCCGCGTGGGGCAGGCCTCGATGCACAGCCCGCACAGGATGCAGCGGGCGTAGTTGATCTGGTAGACGCGGCCGTAGCGCTCGCCGGGCGAGTAGCGCTCCTCGTCCGTGTTCTCCGCGCCCTCCACGTAGATGGCGTCGGCGGGACAGGCCCAGGCGCACAGCTCGCAGCCGACGCACTTCTCCAGGCCGTCGGGGTGACGGTTGAGCTGGTGCCGGCCGTGGAAGCGGGGCGCCGTCGTCTTCTGCTGCTCCGGGTACTGCTCGGTCAGCCGCTTCTTGAACATGGCCTTGAAGGTCACGCCGAAGCCGGCCACCGGATTCTGGAAGTCAGACACCGTCCGTCTCCTTTCCATCACTCGCAGTAGCGGTATCGGGGGCGCCACTGACAACGAGGTCCCGGTCCCGTCGCGGCGTGCGCCGGGGCACGGGCGCCAGGGACTGTCCGGGCTTGGGCGGTACGGGGAAGCCGCCGGCCATCGGGTCGAAGGCGGGCTCGTCCTCGGGCCCGGCCGCCGCCGCCTTCGCCTTCCGGTCACGGAAGACGTCGACGACGAAGGAGAGCAGCAGCAGTCCGAGGACGGCCCCGGCGACGTACAGGACGATGTTGGTGAAGGCGATGTTCTCGTTCCGCAGGGCCCTGACGGTGGCGACCAGCATGAGCCAGACCACGGAGACCGGGATGAGGACCTTCCAGCCGAGCTTCATCAGCTGGTCGTAGCGGACGCGGGGCAGGGTGCCGCGCAGCCAGATGAAGAAGAAGAGCAGCAGCTGCACCTTGAGGACGAACCAGAGCATGGGCCACCAGCCGTGGTTGGCGCCCTCCCAGAAGGTGGAGACCGGGTACGGGGCCCGCCAGCCACCCAGGAAGAGGGTCACCGACACGGCCGAGACCGTCACCATGTTCACGTACTCGGCGAGCATGAACATCGCGAACTTGATGGACGAGTACTCGGTGTTGAAGCCGCCGACGAGGTCGCCCTCGGACTCCGGCATGTCGAAGGGGGCGCGGTTCGTCTCGCCGACCATCGTGACGATGTAGATGATGAACGACACCGGCAGCAGGATCACGAACCAGCGGTCCGCCTGCGCCTCGACGATCGCCGAGGTCGACATCGACCCGGAGTAGAGGAAGACGGAGGCGAAGGCCGCGCCCATGGCGATCTCGTACGAGATCATCTGCGCGCAGGAGCGGAGGCCGCCGAGCAGCGGGTACGTGGAGCCGGACGACCAGCCGGCGAGGACGATGCCGTAGATGCCGACGGACGCGACCGCGAGGACGTACAGCATCGCGATCGGCAGGTCGGTGAGCTGCATCGCGGTGCGGTGGCCGAAGATCGAGACCTCGTTGCCGGCCGGACCGAAGGGGATCACGGCGATCGCCATAAACGCGGGGATCGCGGCAACGATCGGGGCGAGGACGTAGACGACCTTGTCGGCCTTCTTGACGATCACGTCCTCCTTGAGCATCAGCTTGATGCCGTCCGCGAGGGACTGGAGGAGGCCCCAGGGGCCGTGCCGGTTGGGGCCGACGCGCAGCTGCATCCAGGCGACGACCTTGCGCTCCCACACGATGGAGAAGAGCACGGTGATCATCAGGAAGGCGAAGCAGAAGACGGCCTTGATCAGGACGAGCCACCAGGGGTCCGTGCCGAACATGGACAGGTCTTCGGCGGCGAGCACGGTGTTCATGCCTGGACCTCCGTCGGGGTGACCGCGCCGATGCGGACCAGGTCGCCGGGCTGGGCGCCGGTGTCGGAGAGGACTCCGCGGCCCGCCGAGTTCAGCGGGACCCAGACGACCCGGTCGGGCATCTCCGTGACCTGGAGCGGGAAGGCGACCGAGCCGGCGGGTCCGGTGACCTCCAGGACGTCGCCGTCCTTGACGCCGGTGTCGGCGGCGGTGGCGGCGGAGAGCCGGGCGACGGCCGCGTGCCGGGTCCCGGCGAGGGCGGTGTCGCCCTCCTGGAGCCGGCCCAGGTCGAGCAGGAGCCGGTGTCCGGCGAGGACGGCCTCGCCCTCGCCGGCGCGGGGCGCGGGCCGGCCGGGTTCGACGGGCTCGGACGCCCGCTGCCCGGTCCAGCCGCCGAGCCGGTCCAGCTCCCGCCGTACGGCCCTGAGGTCGGGCAGGGCCAGGTGGACGTCGAGGGCGTCGGCGAGCATGTGGAGCACGCGCGCGTCGCCCGGCGCGACGGGCCGGGTCATCTGCTCGGGCTTGAGCGCGGCCTCGAAGAGCCGGGCCCTGCCCTCCCAGTTGAGGAAGGTGCCGGCCTTCTCGGCGACGGCGGCGACCGGGAGGACGACGTCGGCGCGGGAGGTGACCTCGCTGGGCCGCAGCTCCAGGGAGACCACGAAGGCCGCGTCGAGGGCCTCACGCGCGCGCGTCGGGTCGGGCAGGTCCGCGACCTCGACGCCGGCGACGAGCAGCGCGCCGAGTTCGCCGGTGGCGGCGGCCTCGATCATCTGGCCGGTGTCGCGTCCGTAGCGGTGCGGGAGTTCACGGACACCCCAGGCGGCGGCGACCTCCTCACGCGCGCGGGGGTGGGTCGCGGGCCGTCCGCCGGGCAGCAGCGCCGGGAGCGCTCCGGCCTCGACGGCTCCGCGTTCGCCCGCGCGGCGCGGGATCCACACGAGCCGGGCGCCGGTGGCGGCCGCGGCGCGCAGGGCGGAGGTGAGGGCGCCGGGGACGGCCGCGAGCCGTTCGCCGACGACGATGACGGAACCCTCTTCGCGCAGGGCCTGGGCGGCGGCGAGGCCGTCGCCCTCCAGTCCGACCCGTGAGGTGAGCGCGTCGAGCCACTCGGTCTCGGTGCCGGGGGCGGCGGGCAGCAGCGTGCCGCCGGCCTTCTCCAGGCCCCGGGTCGCGAAGGCGGCGACGGCGTACGTCCGCTGGCCCTTCTTCCGCCAGGCCTTGCGCAGCCGCAGGAAGACGCCGGGGGCCTCCTCCTCGGACTCCAGGCCGGCGAGGAGGACGGCCGGGGCGGCTTCCAGCGAGGTGTAGGTGACACCACCACCGTCCAGGTCGCGGCCGCGTCCGGCGACGGCGGAGGCCAGGAAGTCGGCCTCCTCGCCGGAGTGGACCCGGGCCCGGAAGTCGATGTCGTTGGTGTCGAGGGCGACCCGGGCGAACTTGGCGTACGCGTAGGAGTCCTCGACGGTCAGCCGGCCTCCGGTGAGGACACCGGTGCGGCCGCGGACCAGGCCGTTGGCGGCGGCCTCCAGGGCCTCCGGCCAGGACGCGGCCTCCAGCTCACCGGTCCCGGGGTTCCGGACGAGGGGGGTGGTGAGCCGGTCGCGCTGCTGGGCGTACCGGAAGCCGAAGCGGCCCTTGTCGCAGATCCACTCCTCGTTGACCTCCGGGTCCTCGGCGGCGAGCCGCCGCATGACCTTGCCGCGCCGGTGGTCGGTGCGGGTGGCGCAGCCGCCTGCGCAGTGCTCGCACACGGACGGCGAGGACACCAGGTCGAAGGGGCGGGAGCGGAAGCGGTAGGCGGCCGAGGTGAGGGCGCCGACCGGGCAGATCTGGATGGTGTTGCCGGAGAAGTACGACTCGAAGGGGTCGCCGTCGCCGATGCCGACCTGTTGGAGCGCGCCGCGCTCGATCAGTTCGATCATCGGGTCGCCCGCGACCTGGTTGGAGAAGCGGGTGCAGCGGGCGCAGAGCACGCACCGCTCGCGGTCGAGCAGCACCTGGGTGGAGAGCGGGACCGGCTTCTCGTACGTCCGCTTGACGCCCTCGAAGCGGGACTCGGCCTGCCCGTGGGACATGGCCTGGTTCTGCAGGGGGCACTCGCCGCCCTTGTCGCAGACGGGGCAGTCCAGCGGGTGGTTGATGAGCAGCAGTTCCATCACGCCGTGCTGGGCCTTCTCGGCGACCGGGCTGGTCAGCTGCGACTTCACCACCATGCCGTCGGTGCAGGTGATGGTGCAGGAGGCCATCGGCTTGCGCTGGCCCTCGACCTCGACGATGCACTGGCGGCAGGCGCCCGCGGGGTCGAGGAGCGGGTGGTCGCAGAAGCGCGGGATCTCGATGCCGAGCTGTTCGGCGGCGCGGATGACCAGCGTCCCCTTGGGGACGGAGATCTCGGCGCCGTCGATGGTCAGCGTGACGAGATCCTCGGGGGGGAGGGCGGCTTCGCCGCCGGCCGGGTTGGACGTGGTCACCGTCATGCCGTCACCTCCTTGTGGTTGTCCGCCCAGGCGGTCGACTTGGCGGGGTCGAAGGGGCAGCCCCGGCCGGTGATGTGCTGCTCGTACTCCGCGCGGAAGTACTTCAGCGAGGAGAAGATCGGCGAGGCGGCGCCGTCGCCGAGGGCGCAGAACGACTTGCCGTTGATGTTGTCGGCGATGTCGTTGAGCTTGTCCAGGTCGGACATCCGCCCGCGCCCGGCCTCGATGTCGCGGAGCAGCTGGACGAGCCAGTAGGTGCCCTCGCGGCAGGGGGTGCACTTGCCGCAGGACTCGTGGGCGTAGAACTCGGTCCAGCGGGTGACGGCCCGGACGACGCAGGTGGTCTCGTCGAAGCACTGGAGTGCCTTGGTGCCGAGCATGGATCCGGCGGCGCCGACGCCCTCGTAGTCGAGGGGCACGTCGAGGTGCTCGTCGGTGAACATGGGGGTGGAGGAGCCGCCGGGGGTCCAGAACTTGAGGCGGTGGCCGGGGCGCATGCCGCCGCTCATGTCGAGGAGCTGGCGCAGGGTGATCCCGAGGGGTGCCTCGTACTGGCCGGGCGAGGTGACGTGCCCGCTGAGCGAGTAGAGCGTGAAGCCCGGGGACTTCTCGCTCCCCATCGACGTGAACCATTCCTTGCCGCGCTGGAGGATCGCGGGAACGGACGCGATGGACTCGACGTTGTTCACGACGGTGGGGCAGGCGTACAGACCGGCGACCGCGGGGAAGGGCGGGCGCAGCCGGGGCTGGCCGCGGCGCCCTTCGAGCGAGTCGAGGAGCGCGGTCTCCTCACCGCAGATGTACGCGCCGGCGCCGGCGTGCACGGTGAGTTCGAGGTCGAGTCCGCTGCCGAGGACGTTCGTGCCGAGGTAGCCGGCCGCGTAGGCCTCCCGGACGGCCTCGTGCAGGCGCCGCAGGACGGGGACGACCTCGCCGCGCAGGTAGATGAAGGCGTGGTTCGACCGGATCGCGTAGCAGGCGATCACGATGCCCTCGATGAGGGAGTGCGGGTTGGCGAAGAGGAGCGGGATGTCCTTGCAGGTGCCGGGCTCGGACTCGTCGGCGTTGACGACGAGGTAGTGCGGCTTGCCGTCGCCCTGCGGGATGAACTGCCACTTCATGCCGGTGGGGAAGCCGGCGCCGCCGCGGCCGCGGAGGCCGGATTCCTTGACGTACGCGATGAGGTCGTCGGGGCTCATCGCGAGGGCCCGCCTGAGGCCCTGGTACCCGTCGTGGCGTTCGTAGGTCTCCAGGGTCCAGGAGTCGGGCTGGTCCCAGAAGGCGGACAGGACGGGCGCGAGAAGCTTCTCGGGGCTGCTGTTGTTGATCTCGGCGGCCAAGGTCATCACTCCCCCTCCTGACCGGAGGACTCACCGCGCGGGTGGACGATTCGGTGGGACGGGTTCTCGCCCTTGGCCAGGCGCAGGCCGACGAGGGACGCGGGGCCCGCGCCGCCGGTGGCCTCGACGGCGCCGGGGCGCTCGTCGGGGAAGCCGGCCAGGATGCGGGCGGTCTCCTTGAAGGTGCAGAGCGGGGCGCCGCGGGTGGGTTCGACGGTTCGTCCGGCCCGCAGGTCGTCCACCATCTTCTTGGCGGACTCGGGGGTCTGGTTGTCGAAGAACTCCCAGTTGACCATCACGACGGGCGCGAAGTCGCAGGCCGCGTTGCACTCGATGTGCTCGAGGGTGATCTTGCCGTCCTCGGTCGTCTCGTTGTTGCCGACGGCCAGGTGCTGCTTGAGCTCCTCGAAGATGGCGTCGCCGCCCATGACCGCGCAGAGCGTGTTGGTGCAGACGCCGACCTGGTAGTCGCCGGAGGGCTTGCGCCGGTACATCGAGTAGAAGGTGGCGACGGCGGTGACCTCGGCGGTGGTGAGGCCGAGCGTGTCGGCGCAGAACTGCATACCGGTACGGGTCACATGCCCCTCCTCCGACTGCACGAGGTGCAGCATCGGCAGGAGCGCGGAGCGGGAGTCCGGGTAGCGGGCGATGATCTCCCCCGCGTCCGCGGCCAGCCGGGCGTGGACCTCGGCCGGGTACGCGGGGGCGGGGAGCTGGGGCATGCCCAGGCTGATCTGGTCGGTCATCGGTCGACGCCTCCCATCACGGGGTCGATGGAGGCGACGGCGACGATGACGTCGGCGACCTGGCCGCCCTCGCACATCGCGGCCATGGCCTGGAGGTTGGTGAAGGACGGGTCCCGGTAGTGGACCCGGAAGGGGCGGGTGCCGCCGTCGGAGACGACGTGCACGCCGAGCTCGCCCTTGGGTGACTCGACGGCCGCGTAGGCCTGCCCGGCGGGGACCCGGAAGCCCTCGGTGACCAGCTTGAAGTGGTGGATCAGGGCCTCCATGGAGGTGCCCATGATCTTCGCGATGTGGTCGGTGGAGTTGCCGAGGCCGTCGGCGCCGAGCGCGAGCTGCGCGGGCCAGGCGATCTTCTTGTCGGCGACCATGACCGGGCCCGGCTCCAGGCGGTCGAGGCACTGTTCGACGATCCGGAGGGACTGCCGCATCTCCTCCAGGCGGACGAGGAACCGTCCGTAGGAGTCGCAGGTGTCGGCGGTCGGGACCTCGAAGTCGTAGTTCTCGTAGCCGCAGTACGGGTCGGTCTTGCGCAGGTCGTGCGGGAGGCCCGCCGAGCGCAGGATCGGGCCGGTGGCGCCGAGGGCCATGCAGCCGGTGAGGTCGAGGTAGCCGACATCCTGCATACGGGCCTTGAAGATGGGGTTGCCGGTGGCGAGCTTGTCGTACTCCGGCAGGTTCTTCTTCATGGTCTTCACGAACTCGCGCACGGCGTCGACGGCGCCGGGCGGAAGGTCCTGGGCGAGGCCGCCGGGGCGGATGAACGCGTGGTTCATGCGCAGGCCGGTGATCAGCTCGAACAGGTCCAGGATCATCTCGCGGTCCCGGAAGCCGTAGATCATGATCGTGGTGGCGCCGAGCTCCATGCCGCCGGTGGCGATGCACACCAGGTGGGAGGAGAGCCGGTTGAGCTCCATGAGCAGGACCCGGATGACGCTCGCCCGGTCCGGGATCCCGTCGGTGATGCCGAGCAGCTTCTCCACGCCCAGGCAGTACGCCGCCTCGTTGTAGAACGGGGTGAGGTAGTCCATGCGCGTGACGAAGGTGGTGCCCTGCGTCCAGGTCCGGTACTCGAGGTTCTTCTCGATGCCGGTGTGGAGGTAGCCGATGCCGCAGCGGGCCTCGGTGACGGTCTCGCCGTCGATCTCCAGGATGAGCCGGAGCACGCCGTGGGTGGAGGGGTGCTGGGGGCCCATGTTGACGATGATGCGTTCGTCGTCGGCCTTGGCGGCGGACTGGACGACCTCTTCCCAGTCGCCACCGGTCACCGTGTAGACGGTGCCTTCTGTCGTCTCTCGGGGAGACGCGTGGGAAGTGCTCACGAGTACGACCTCCGCTGGTCCGGAGCCGGGATCTGGGCGCCCTTGTACTCGACGGCGATGCCGCCGAGGGGGTAGTCCTTGCGCTGCGGGTGGCCCTGCCAGTCGTCCGGCATCATGATCCGGGTGAGGGCGGGGTGGCCGTCGAAGACGATGCCGAAGAAGTCGTACGCCTCGCGCTCGTGCCAGTCGTTCGTCGGGTAGACGGCGACGAGGGACGGGATCCGCGGGTCGGCGTCGGGGGCCGAGACCTCCAGGCGGATCAGCCGGCCGTGGGTGAGCGAGCGCAGGTGGTAGACGGCGTGCAGCTCGCGGCCCTTGTCCCCGGGGTAGTGGACGCCGGAGACGCCGGTGCAGAGCTCGAAGCGGAGCGCCGGGTCGTCGCGCAGGGTGCGGGCCACGCGGACGAGGTGCTCGCGCTCGATGTGGAAGGTGAGCTCGTCGCGGTCGACGACCGTCCTCTCGATGGCGTTGTCCGGGAGCAGGCCCTGCTCCTCGAGGGCGCCCTCGAGTTCGTCGGCGACCTCGTCGAACCAGCCGCCGTAGGGGCGGGTGGCCGGGCCGGGGAGCCGGATCGAGCGGACGAGGCCGCCGTAGCCGGAGGTGTCGGCGCCGCTCTGGGCGCCGAACATGCCCCGCTGGACCCGGACCTCCTCGCCGTGGTCCCCGCGCTGACCGGGCAGGTTCTGCTCGCTCAGCTCCTTGTCGGGGTTCGGGGTTTCGTCACCCTTCGGGGTTTCGTCGCTCACCGGAGCAGACCCTTCATCTCGATCGTCGGCAGCGCCTTGAGCGCCGCCTCCTCCGCCTCGCGAGCCGCCTCCTCGGCGTTCACGCCGAGCTTGGAGGTCTGGATCTTCTGGTGGAGTTTGAGGATCGCGTCGATCAGCATCTCCGGGCGCGGCGGACAGCCGGGCAGGTAGATGTCGACCGGCACGATGTGGTCGACGCCCTGGACGATCGCGTAGTTGTTGAACATGCCGCCCGAGGAGGCGCAGACGCCCATGGAGATGACCCACTTGGGGTTGGGCATCTGGTCGTAGACCTGCCTCAGGACGGGTGCCATCTTCTGGCTGACCCGGCCGGCCACGATCATCAGGTCGGCCTGGCGCGGCGAGCCGCGGAAGACCTCCATGCCGAAGCGGGCCAGGTCGTACCGGCCGGCTCCGGTGGTCATCATCTCGATGGCGCAGCAGGCGAGGCCGAAGGTCGCGGGGAACACGGACGCCTTGCGCACCCAGCCCGCGGCCTGTTCGACCGTCGTCAGCAGAAAGCCGCTCGGGAGTTTCTCTTCGAGTCCCATAGGTGCCCCTCAGCCCCTCAGTCCCATTCCAGGCCGCCGCGACGCCACACGTAGGCGTAGGCGACGAAGACGGTGAGCACGAAGAGCAGCATCTCCACGAGCCCGAAAAGCCCCAGGGCGTCGAAGGTGACGGCCCAGGGGTAGAGGAAGACGATCTCGATGTCGAAGACGATGAAGAGCATCGCCGTCAGGTAGTACTTGATCGGGAAGCGGCCGCCTCCGGCGGGAGTGGGCGTCGGCTCGATGCCGCACTCGTACGCCTCAAGTTTTGCCCTGTTGTACCGCTTTGGGCCGATAAGCGTGGCCATGACCACGGAGAAGATCGCAAACCCCGCACCCAGGGCACCGAGCACGAGGACGGGCGCGTACGCATTCACGCTCCTCGCTCCTTCCAGTCGTCCTTGACCGTTGGACCGCACGGCCGGAGTGAAAGATCGCCCCCATGTGAGGCAGTTCACAAGCCCGGCTGCCCCGCATCTTATGCCTGCCCCTCTGTGATCTGCGACACGGGGTGCGCCAACGAGTTTGTGATCTCCACCACCTGACGAAGGATCATGAAGTCGGATGAGCGGTGATCTTGTTGCGCGAAGCGCCCAGGTGATCACCAGATGTGACATCCGGACCGGAAATCGCTGATCGGAGGGGGTGCCGCTCTATCAAGCCGTGGCCCATACAAGCAAATTGGCGATGGACGCGTCACGGTGATAAAGCGACCGCTCGTCGCCCGGTCGAGGGGCGTCGTGGACGAGGGTGGACACGTGCGCGCTTTCACGAGCGTTCGTGAGACGCCGGTGTGACCTGCATCACGCCGTCAGGTCTTCGAAAAAGCGGGGCTTGGCCAAGGGTGCCAAGAGGTGGTAAGGGTCGGGCAATTCGGGCGTTTCAATGAAAACCCGTGATCAAGGGCCAGTTACGCCATGCCCGTTTTGCCCGTTACGGCGTCAATAAGGGCCCCACGGAAGCGGATTAGAAGCTTCCGAACGTAACTGTGGCGCAACCCACCTTTCTTGAAGGGAACCGTGTAGCCCTGATAGCGGTTGTACCCATGTCCCACACCGCTCACATACCCAGCCACCGGAAGCCCCGCCGCAGCGCCTCGAAGCTCGCGCTGCGCGCCGGAGTCGCCGGTGGCGTCCTCGGCGCCATCGCGGTGGCCGGTGCTGCCGGGCCGGCGAATGCCGAGCCGGTGACCGAGACCATCGAAATGCCCACCCTGGGCTCCCTGGAGACCGGCGCCGGTCTCGCCAGCGCCGTCGCCGCCTCCGCCGAGGCCTCCCACCAGGAGGCGCTCGACCAGAGCCTCCTGGCGCAGGAGAACGCGGCACTGCAGAAGGCCGCCAAGGAAGCCAAGCAGGCCAAGGCCGAGGCGGACCGCAAGGCCGCGGCCGAGCGTGCCGAGAAGGCCCGCCTCCAGGCCGAGCAGGAGCGCCAGGAAGCGGAGGCGCGCGCCTCCCGCGACCGTGCGCGCACCCAGCTCGTCACCACCTCCGCGAGCTCCTCCGACGACAACGGCTCCTCGTCGTCCTCCGACAGCGGCTCGTCGTCCTCGGACAGCGGCTCCTCGTCCGACTCCGGCGACACCGAGACGCAGGCCCCCTCCGGCTCCGCCGCCGCGATCGTGGCCTTCGCCCGCGCCCAGGTCGGCGACGCCTACGTGCGGGGCGGCACCGGCCCCAACTCCTGGGACTGCTCGGGTCTCGTCCAGGCCGCCTACCGCGAGGCCGGCATCGACCTGCCCCGCATCTCCAGCGACCAGTCCAGCATGGGCACCTCCGTCTCCCTGAGCGACCTCCAGCCGGGCGACATCCTGTACTGGGGCAGCCGCAGCGGCTCGTACCACGTCGCCATCTACGTGGGCGGCGGCAACTACGTCGGCGCGCAGAACACGTCGACCGGCGTCGTCCAGCGCTCCCTCGACTGGGACACCCCGTCGGGCGCCGTGCGCATCCTCTGATCCTTCCCGCCTTCACGGCGAAGGGCCGTCACTCCTCGGGGGAGGGACGGCCCTTCGGCGTTCGTACGGCCGGGGGTCAGGACTTGGGGGCGACCTTGGACAGGCCGTTGATGATGCGGTCCATGGCGTCGCCGCCCGTCGGGTCGGTGAGGTTCGCCAGCATCTTCAGCGTGAACTTCATCAGGAGCGGGTGGGTCAGGCCGCGCTGGGCGGCGATCTTCATGATCTTCGGGTTGCCGATGAGCTTCACGAAGGCACGGCCGAGCGTGTAGTAGCCGCCGTAGGTGTCCTTGAGGACCTGCGGGTAGTTGCGCAGGGCCAGTTCGCGCTGGGCGGGAGTGGCGCGGGCGTGGGCCTGGACGATGACGTCGGCCGCGATCTGGCCGGACTCCATGGCGTACGCGATGCCCTCGCCGTTGAACGGGTTGACCAGGCCGCCCGCGTCACCCACCAGGAGCAGGCCCTTGGTGTAGTGCGGCTGGCGGTTGAAGGCCATCGGGAGGGCCGCGCCGCGGATCGGGGTCGTCATGTTGTCCGGGGTGAAGCCCCAGTCCTCCGGCATCGAGGCGCACCAGGCCTTGAGCACCTCGCGCCAGTCCAGCTCCTTGAACGCCGACGACGAGTCGAGGATGCCGAGGCCGACGTTGGAGGTGCCGTCGCCCATGCCGAAGATCCAGCCGTAGCCGGGCAGGAGACGGTCCTGCGCGCCGCGCCGGTCCCACAGCTCCAGCCAGGACTCCAGGTAGTCGTCCTCGTGCCGCGGGGTGGTGAAGTAGGTGCGGACGGCGACGCCCATCGGCCGGTCCTCGCGCCGGTGCAGGCCCATGGCGAGGGAGAGCCGGGTGGAGTTGCCGTCGGCGGCGACGACGAGCGGGGCGTGGAAGGTGACCTCGCGCTTCTCCTCGCCGAGCTTGGCGTGGACGCCGGTGATCCGGCCCGTACGGTCGTCGACGACCGGGGCGCCGACGTTGCAGCGCTCGTACAGGCGGGCGCCGGCCTTCTGGGCCTGGCGGGCCAGCTGCTCGTCGAAGTCGTCGCGCTTGCGGACGAGTCCGTAGTCCGGGTACGAGGCGAGTTCCGGCCAGTCGAGCTCCAGGCGGACGCCGCCGCCGATGATCCGCAGGCCCTTGTTCCGCAGCCAGCCGGCCTCTTCGGAGATGTCGATGCCCATGGAGACGAGCTGCTTGGTGGCGCGGGGGGTGAGGCCGTCGCCGCAGACCTTCTCACGGGGGAACGCGGTCTTCTCCAGGAGCAGGACGTCGAGTCCCGCCTTGGCCAGGTAGTACGCGGTGGTGGAACCGGCCGGGCCTGCCCCGACGACGATCACATCTGCGGTGTGCTCGGAGAGGGGCTGCTCGGTCACGGCGGAGTCTCCCGAAGGTTCGGCGATGAGGACGTATCGCAGTCTATGGGTGGCGGCCGCGCCGGGACCGGAGGGTCACCACCGGGGGCATGAGCCGGCGGCCCGCACGGGCGTCGGCGGCTCCGGCCTGTACGTCAGGTGACCGTCAGGCCTTGAAGCCGCGGTGGAGGGCGACGATCCCACCGGTCAGGTTCCGCCACGCCACCTTCGACCAGCCGGCCTTCTGGAGCATGCCCGCCAGGGTCGGCTGGTCCGGCCAGGACTGGATGGACTCGGCGAGGTACACGTACGCGTCCGGGTTGGACGACACGGCACGGGCCACCGGCGGCAGCGCGCGCATCAGGTACTCCTCGTACACCGTGCGGAACGGCGCCCAGGTCGGGTGCGAGAACTCGGAGATGACGACCCGGCCGCCGGGCTTCGTCACCCGGAACAGCTCACGCAGGGCCTGCTCGGTGTCCTGGATGTTGCGCAGCCCGAAGGAGATGGTGACGGCGTCGAAGACGTCGTCGCGGAACGGCAGCTTCGTACCGTCGCCGGCCGTGAACGGCATCCACGGGTGCCGCTGCTTGCCGACGCGGAGCATGCCGATCGAGAAGTCGCAGGGCACGACGTACGCCCCCGCGCGGGCGAACGGCTGCGAGGACGTCGCCGTACCGGCGGCCAGGTCCAGGATCTTCTGCGCGGGGCGCGCGTCGACGGCCTTGGCGACCTCCTTGCGCCAGCGCCGGTCCTGGCCCAGGGAGAGCACGTCGTTGGTGAGGTCGTAGTTCGCCGCCACGTCGTCGAACATCGAGGCGACTTCGTGCGGCTGCTTGTCCAGGGTGGCGCGGGTCACTGGCGTTCGGCCTCGCAGAATCGGGGTACGGGCGGGCTCACCCATTGTCTCAGCACCCCTCCCGGCCCGGCCGTCAGGGCGCGCTCAGCGGGCGCGGTGGACCAGGCGGCCGCCGAGGACCGTGGCGACGCAGGTCGACGGGCCGAGGCGGACCAGGGCCGCCCGGTCGGGCACGTCGAAGACGGCGAAACGCGCGGGGCCTCCCGCCACGAGGCGGGGCAGCAGCACCAGCGGCTCCGGCGAGAAGGACGGCGGTCCCGGGAGCCTCTCCGGGCGGCGGCCGACCGCGAGACCGACCCGGCGCACCGCGTCCACGGCGGCCCGGGCGCGCAGTTCACCGGCCACGGCCACCGTCCCGTGGGCGAGCAGCCGCTGCACCCCGCGGCGCGCGGAGGCGCCGCGCCGGGAGGGGTCGGCCCGGAAGATCCGCTGCGCCCGCTCCCCGGTGATCGGCTCGGTGCCGAAGCCCGCGGCCTCCCGGGGGTCCGGGTGGTACATGCCCTCCAGGAGTTCGGGCGCGAACGGGTTGAGGAGCCCGGGAGTGAGGATGCCCGGCCACTCCCGCACCCGCGCCTCGGGGTGGGCGGCGGCCAGTTCCTCGTACGGGCCGACGGCGGCGACGAGGGCGCCGTCGACCAGGACGGCGGTCCCGGGCGTCGCCTCGGCGACGTGGAGGGTCAGCACCGGCGGGTCAGTTGGCGTCGAGGAGCTTCAGCTCCGGGTGGGCCGTGCCCCCCTCGATCGCGACGGACGAGATGTGCGAGACGACGCGCTCGTCGACCGGGTCGTTCGCCGGGTCGTCGTGGACGAGGAGGTGCTCGTACGTGGTCGCGCGCTGCGCCGGGACGCGGCCCGCCTTCCGGATCAGGTCGATGATCTCCATGCGGTTGGAGCGGTGCCTGGCACCGGCCGAGGAGACGACGTTCTCCTCCAGCATGATCGAGCCCAGGTCGTCGGCGCCGTAGTGCAGCGACAGCTGGCCGGCCTCCTTGCCGACGGTCAGCCACGAGCCCTGGATGTGGGCGATGTTGTCCATGAAGAGCCGCGCGACCGCGATCATCCGCAGGTACTCGAAGATCGTCGCCTGCGTGCGGCCCTTGAGGTGGTTGTTCTCGGGCTGGTACGTGTACGGGATGAAGGCCCGGAAGCCGCCCGTCCGGTCCTGCACGTCCCGGATCATGCGCAGGTGCTCGATCCGCTCGGCGTTGGTCTCGCCGGTGCCCATCAGCATGGTGGAGGTCGACTCGACGCCCAGCCCGTGGGCGATCTCCATGATCTCCAGCCAGCGCTCGCCGCTCTCCTTGAGCGGGGCGATGGCCTTGCGCGGCCGTGCGGGCAGCAGCTCCGCGCCGGCGCCCGCGAAGGAGTCGAGCCCGGCGGCGTGGATGCGGGTGATCGCCTCCTCGACGGAGACACCGGAGATGCGGGCCATGTGCTCGACCTCGGAGGCGCCGAGGGAGTGGATGACCAGCTGCGGGAAGGCCTGCTTGATGGCGGCGAAGTGCTCCTCGTAGTACTCGACGCCGTAGTCCGGGTGGTGGCCGCCCTGGAACATGATCTGGGTGCCGCCGAGCTCCACGGTCTCCGCGCAGCGGCGCAGGATGTCGTCGAGGTCGCGGGTCCAGCCCTTCTTGGTGTCCTTCGGCGCCGCGTAGAAGGCGCAGAACTTGCACGCCGTCACGCAGACGTTCGTGTAGTTGATGTTCCGCTCGATGATGTACGTCGCGATGTGCTCGGTCCCCGCGTACCGGCGGCGGCGCGCGGCGTCGGCGGCGGCGCCGAGGGCGTGCAGGGGCGCCGAGCGGTAGAGGTCGAGCGCCTCCTCGGGGGAGATCCGGCCACCCGCGGCAGCGCGGTCGAGAACGGCTGCGACATCAAAAGACGTGAGTTCGGCCTTCTCGGTCACCGGGTGTGTCCCTTTCGGAGGGGTTCTTGCAGACCGAACCAGCGTACGCCAGGGCTCCTCGCGGCTTCCGCTGGGTGGCGTAGGGGGACGCGACGCCGAGGCGGGCGCGCGGACCCGAATGCCCGACAGCGGGCCCGGCCGACGGATAGCGGATCCGAATGCCGGACAGCGGGCCCGGCCGACGGATAGCGGATCCGAATGCCGGACAGCGGGCCCGGCCGACGGATAGCGGATCCGAATGCCGGATAGCGGGCCCGAATGCCGGATGTACGACGCCGGGATTGCCGTGCGGGGACGCGGCGGCGAATTCGTGAGACCTAACGGGAGGCCGGCGGAAGGAGTTCGACCGTGACGTCCCCGGGGAAGCCGGTCGTGGGGCCGGTGCGGCGGGCGAACTCACGGACTCCGGCGAGCTGCTCGGGCCCGAAGCGGAAGTCGAGCGTGCGGAAGTACCGCTCCAGGAGTTCCGCGTCGAACGTCTCCCAGCGGGCGGCCTGCTCGGCGACCTTGGCGACCTCTTCGAGGGAGAGGTCGCGCGAGGCCAGGAACGCCTGGTGCACCTCGTGGACCGTCTCCGGTTCGCGCGCCAGGAAGTCCTTGCGCGCCGCCCACACGGCGAAGACGAACGGCAGGCCCGTCCACTCCTTCCACATGAGCCCGAGGTCGTGGACCTGGAGGCCGAGCCGGGGCGCGTCGTGCAGGGAGGCGCGGAGCGCGGCGTCGCCGATGAGGACGGCCGCCTCGGCCTCCTGCATCATCACGCCGAGGTCAGGGGGGCAGGTGTAGTAGGCCGGCGCGACCCCGTACCGCTCGGAGAGCAGCAGCTGGGCGAGGCGTACGGACGTACGGGAGGTGGAGCCGAGCGCGACCCGCGCCCCGTCCAGGTCCTCCAGAGGCCGCTGCGAGACGATCACGCAGGACATGACGGGCCCGTCGCAGCCGACGGCGATGTCCGGGAGGGCCACGAGGTCCTTCGCGTTGCGCAGGTACTCGACGAGGGTGATGGGGCCGATGTCGAGATCGCCCCGGACGAGCCGCTCACTGAGCTTCTCGGGGGTGTCCTTCGTCAGCTCCAGATCGAGGAGCGTTCCGGTTCTCGCCAGGCCCCAGTAGAGGGGGAGGCAGTTCAGGAACTGGATGTGCCCGACGCGGGGCCGGCTGCGCTGCTGCTCGTCGGTTGCCTTGTCCACATAGTGAGGCTAGACCCGTCTCGTCCCGTGGGTCCCGGCGGGGCTCGCGCGTCAGTGCGGGGAGCGAGATCAAACCTGTGGGTGGCGTGATCTTTCGCTCTTTCGCCCCGAGCGTCCTGCGTGCTAGGCTCGTCGCAAGTTGCAGTTTGGTTTCCCTTGCAGTACAGAGCCTGCGGAGCATGTAACCCGCAGGCTTTTGTAGTTTTCAGACTTCTTTGCAGGTTCTGGAGCAGGGCAACCCTTTGGCCCAAGGAGGGCTTATGGCTACCGGAACCGTCAAGTGGTTCAACGCTGAAAAGGGCTTCGGCTTCATCGCCCAGGACGGCGGCGGCCCGGATGTCTTCGTCCACTACTCCGCGATCAACGCGAACGGCTTCCGTTCGCTCGAGGAGAACCAGCTCGTGACCTTCGACGTCACGCAGGGCCCCAAGGGCCCGCAGGCGGAGAACGTCTCCCCGGCCTAAGGTGCCCGGGTCGGCGGAAAAGCACGACTAGAGCAGTACCCAAGGAGCCCCGCTCCGTGCCCCCGGGCACGAGCGGGGCTCCTGCCCTTTTGGGGCGCTTCCCGGCCCTGACGGGTGTTGCTGGGCCTCTCAGCAGTTCGGGATGACGGTCCCGTCGTTGTCGCGGGCCTCGTCGTTGCCCCAGCGGGGCAGGTAGTACGCGGAGACGTACGCCCCGTATCCGTTCTTCCCCGCGTAGACCGTGTCCAGGTCGGTCTTCAGCCACCAGTGGTTGTAGTTGCCGGAGGCGTCGCGGATCTCCTGGCCCCATACCTTGCAGTAGACGTAGTTGGTGCCCGCGTTCAGGACGCCCTGCGGGGAGGTGGTGCTCGCCTGCGCGTAGCCGGTGGCGGGGCGAAGGTGTCGACCCAGTACTTTCCGCCGCCCCCGCCGGAGCAGCCGTTGTCACTGGTCAGGGACTTGGAGCCGTAGGAGCCCGGGTACGGCGCGAGGGAGGCTCCGTTGATGACGATCGGCTGGCCTACGCCGTTGTAGAGCTGCTCGTAGTGGATGTGGGCGCCGGAGCTGTTGCCGGTGCTGCCGGTGGTGCCGATCTGCTGGCCCTGGGAGACCGCGGCACCGTGGGCCACCGAGTAGGCGTTGAGGTGGAAGTAGGACGTCTTCCAGCCGCCGCCGTGCTCGATCACGATGTAGTTGCCGGCGCCGGACGGCTGGGAGTAGCGGTAGGCGGTGCCGGACGCCGAGGCGAGGACCGGGGCGCCCGCGGTCGTACCGCCGTCGGAGCGGACGAAGTCAAGGGCCTGGCGGACCTCCGCCGAGTGGTGGCTGTAGGTCCAGGTCTGGCCGCACGGGTAGGGCGCCTTGAAGAGGGGCGCCGCCTGGGCGGGGTGCTGGTGACGAGCGCGGTGAGCAGGCCCGCGACGAGCGCGAGCAGGGTGCCGAGGGGGGATCCGGGCACGCATGCATCCTCCGGGTACCGAGACGGGACAAGGGTCGACGCGCGTTGAACGGACCACAGCGTGCCGGAAGATCGCGTGTCGCAGTAGACCGCGAGGACCACACCCCGACGGGGCCGTTTACGTAGTCTGGACACATGACCGAACGGAAGCCACCCGGAGTCAGCTTCGAGTCGTTCGTGGACAAGCAGATCCGCGAGGCCGCGGAACGGGGTGAGTTCAGCGGCCTGTCGGGCTTCGGCAAGCCGCTGCCCGACGACTCGGCCCCGTACGACGAGCTGTGGTGGATCAAGGGCAAGATGCACCGCGAGGGCGCGTCCGTGCTGCCACCCTCGCTGGCCCTGCGCAAGGAGGCCGAGGACGCGGAGGCGGCGGTGGCCGCGGCCGTCTCGGAGAGCCAGGTCCGCCGCCTGCTCGGCGAGATCAACATCAAGATCGCCGAAGCCCTCCTCCGCCCGCCGGCGGGGCCGCCGCTGAACCTGCGGCCGTTCGACGTGGAGGCGATGGTGGAGACCTGGCGGAAGAAGCGGGCGTAGCCCCGGAGCACCACCGGAACCGTCGGCCGAAGCCGCCGAGAAGCCGTCGAAACCGTTGCCGTTGCCGTTGCCGGAAGGAGCCCCCATGAACAGCGCCGGTCTGCTCGTCGACTCGTTCGCCCGGGTCCGCGAGGCCGTCCACGAGGCCGTGGACGGCCTCACCGAGGACCAGCTCGCCGTACGGATCGATCCCGACGCCAACTCGATCGCCTGGCTCGTCTGGCACCTCACCCGCATCCAGGACGATCACCTCGCGGGCGCCTTCGGCAGGGACCAGATGTGGGACACGGACGGTTGGCGGGACCGCTTCGGGCTCCCGTTCCCCACGGCGGCGACGGGCTACGGCCAGTCGCGCGCCCAGGCCGGGAAGGTCCGCGCCCCGGCCGAGCTGCTGCTCGGCTACCACGACGCCGTGCACGCCCGTACGGAGGAGCTCGTCGGCGCGGTCACGAACGCGGACCTGGAACGGGTCGTCGACACCACCTGGGACCCACCGGTCACCCTGGGCGTCCGCCTGGTGTCGGTGATCGCGGACGACCTGCAGCACGCCGGGCAGGCGGCGTACGTACGGGGCGTGGTGGAACGGCGGTGACGCCGGGCGGGGGTGGCTGATAGCCTCCGGCCGATCTTGACGAGAGGCGATGTCCCGGTTGGGGGGCACCACCGGCCGCCTCAGCCCCAGGGGGAGGCCCTTCCATGGACCATCGCGTTCGCATACCCGTTTCCCGTCGGCGTCTCCGTCTCGGCGCGGCGGCACTCGTCGCACTCGCCGTCACGGCCGGGACTCCGGGTCCGCCCGCCGTCGCCGCGCCGCCCACGAGCGTCACCGCCACCGCGGCCACCACCACCGCCACCGCCGTGTACCCGCGCCAGGCGGATCTGTGGAGCCTGGGCACCACCGGCTTCCTCACCTGGCCGGCGGAGGGATTCGAACCGGCCCGCTGGACCCGGCTCTCGGACGGTGCCGTGACCACGTTCCCCGTCGGCCACACGGTCTTCGGCTCCCGCGACTCCGACATCGTGATCGACGAGGCGGACCGTACGGTCGCGCTCAGGGACATGGCTGCGGGCACGGAGCTGTTCCGGCTCGACCTGACGCAGTCCGGCCCGGACAGCCGGGTCGCGGGCGCCGTGCGCTCGACCCTCTTCGTCTCCGCCTCCAACGGGCTCGGCGGCGAGAGCCTCCGCCTGTACACCCCGGTCAACGGCCTGCCGTCGTCCCGGTCCGTGAGCGGGCTGCCCACGGACGCCACCGGACTGTGGGTCCGCGGCGTCGCCGGTGACAGCGCCCTGGTCTCCTACCGGACCGGCTCGGGCAGCCACTGGGCACTCCTCGACCTCAAGACCGCCGCCGTGACCTCCCGCCAGGCGGCCCCGAACCTCCAGGACGCGTCCGTGTCCTCGACCTACGTCGCCTGGACCGAGCAGTCCAGCGGCGGGAGCGCCACCGTGGTGGCCCTGAACCGCGCCACCGGCAAGGTCCAGCGCATCCCGCTCGCCGCGCAGGACCGGGTGGTCCTCGGCCTGGTCGGGAACTGGGTGACGTACGGCCAGATCGACGGGCTGCGTGCCTACGAGCCCAGCCCGCTCCTCGCGCTCACCGCCCGCGACCTGAACACCGGCACGACCCGCAAGCTCCTCGACCACGTCGTCTCGGACATCGACGGGCCCGGCGGGACGAACGGCGTCCACGGCGGCACGTCCGCCCAGGGCCAGGGCCTGTACCGGATCGCCCCGGGGACGGGCGGAGTGCCGGTGGCCACGCTCCTCGCACCCAGCGGCGAACCGACCAAGGTCGAGCTGCTCGGGCACAGCATTCCGGCGACGATCGACCTGAGCCGCGGACGGAGCTTCGACCTGAAGTGGCGGCTGTCGCGCATCAACGTCGAGATGACCCTCACCCTGCGCAACACCCGCACCGGCGACACCAAGGTCGAGACCATCCACCCGCTCTCGGAGCAGGCCACTGACTTCACCTACGCCCCCTACCTGTGGCAGGGCGACGTCGGCTGGCCGGGCGAGCCGGACCGTTCCACGGGCGCGCCGGCCGGCCCGTACACCTGGCGGATCGACGCCAAGCCGCTCAACGGCATCGGCCCGACGCTGACGAAGACCGGCTCCTTCACGGCGGTCCGCGGCAAGCAGCAGCCGCACGACTTCGACAACGACGGCGCGCCGGACCTGCTCATGCGGGACACCACGGGCCGGCTGCTGCTCGCCGACACCTTCCGCAGCAGGGACTCGGGCAGCGGCTACGAGGTCTTCCAGGAGCACCACTTCAAGGTCGTCGGGCACGGCTTCGGGATCTACGACAAGATCGAGGCCACCGGCGACCTCGGCGGCTCCGGCGTCGGCGACTTCGTCGCCCGCGACAGGTCCGGGGTGCTGTGGCTGTACAAGGGCCGCGGCGACCACACCTTCAGCACGCGCATCCGCGTCGGCGGCGGCTGGGGCACGTACCACCGGCTCACCGGCGGCAGCGACCTGACCGGCGACGGCCGCGCCGACCTCGTCGCCGCCGACAAGGCCGGGGTGCTGTGGCTGCACCGGGGCACCGGCCGGGACACCGCGCCGTTCGCCGCCCGGGTCCGGATCGGCGGCGGGTGGGGCGTGTACGACCAGCTCACCGCGGTAGGCAATTTCGCCGGAGGCCCGGCCGGGGACCTGGTCGCCCGGGACCGAGCCGGCGTCCTTTGGCTCTACCTCGGCAAGGGCGACGGCACCTTCGCGCCCCGGACCCGGATCGGCGGCGGCTGGGGCGGCTACGGCCGGCTGGTCGGGATCGGGGACGCCGACCGGGACGGGCGCCCCGACCTGTACGCCGAAGGGTCCCTCTACCGGGCGACGGGCGACTGGGCGGCGCCGCTGCGGCCTCGCGAGGAGACCTCGCCGTACCACTTCTGGACCTCGCCCGTCACGTACAACCACGTCATCTGACGCGACGCCGGGGCGGGTGGGACGCCGGGACGAGAGCTGAGCACAACCCTCCGGCCCGATCAGGAGTCGAACGGAACGGCGCTCGCACTATCGGGCGTCGTTTCGATTCCCGTGGGGGGAACCTTGAACTCCGTACGTCGCACGACCCGTCGCCGTCTCTCCGCCGCGATCACCACCGTCCTCGCCGTCACGCTCGGCGCGGGGGCCCTGGCCCTGCCGGCCTCCGCCTCCACCTCCGCCGTGACGGCGGAGACGGAGCCCGGGGCCGCGGTGGGTACGGTCCTGCCGTTCCCCAGGGACGCGAGCCTCCTGGCGGCCGGCAGCACCGGCTTCCTGAGCGGTTCGTGGGAGAACGGGAAGGTGTGGACCCGGTACGCGGACGGGTCGACGACCGCACTCGGTACCGGGGTGGTCGACTCCACCGGGTCGGACGTGGTCGTCACCGGGGACGGGCAGTACATGCACGGCTCCAAGGTCGTGCGGCTCCACGACATGGCCGCCGGCACGTCCGTCGCGATCGACCTCGCCGCGCTGGGGGCCACCTACATGCAGGCCGTGTCCCGGGACTCGGTCCTGGCCAAGGTGACGCGCGCGGACCGCACCGCGGAGGTGCGTCTCATCACCCGCACCGGCGCCGCCGTCACGCAGAAGACGGTCACCGGCCTCCCCGCCGGGGCCTGGGGCATCGACGCCACTCCCGCGCGTGACGGCTCCGTCCTCCTCGGCTACTACATGAGGAGCGAAGAAGGCGGTCCGGTCGAAGGCGCCTTCTCCGTGGTGGACCTCGCCACCGCCTCCGCGGTCTCCACCCACGCGACCACTGCGCCGTACACGTACATGAACAACGAGTTCAGCGCGTTCTCCGCGACGCATCTGGCCTGGTCGGAGTGGGAGGGCAACTCCGTGCAGAGAATCGTCACCGCGGACCGTGCCACCGGTACGGAGTCCCGGATCGACCTCGGCTACGGAGAGGCGCTCACGGCCGGTCTGCTGGGCTCGTGGGTGATGTACGCGACCCCGACGAACCTCGAAGGGAACGGGACCGGCGGCAGCCCGAGCAACGTCCCGTTCATGGCGAAGTCCCTGACGTCGGACGAGTCGGTCAAACTGCTCGACTACACCGGACGGGTCCAGCCCGGCCCCGACGGCACGCTGCTCGCGCGCGGCGGCACCGTCGAGAAGGGCGAGGGCCTGTATCGGATCTCGCTCGGCGCCGACGGCAGGCCGATCGCGGAACTGGTCGCCTCCACCGGTGAGCCGACCCAGCTCGTCTACCTCGGCTCGCTGACCCCGCAAACGCTCGACCTGGACTCCCCCGGCGCCCGCCTGACGTGGAAGCTGTCCCGGATGAACGCCGACATCGACCTCACCGTCACCAACCTCCGCACCGGCAAGTCCTTCTCGAAGAAGGCGTCGCTCTACACCGAGTCCGCCGGCAGCCCGTATCTCTGCGGGGGCAACACCGTCTGCGTCTCCTGGGCGGAGATCGCCGCCGAATCCGAGATGGGCAAGGACGCCCACGTCGGCGCGTACGAATGGAAGTTCAAGGCCACCCCGCAGAACGGCGTCGGACCGGCCGTCGAGGCCTCCGGGAGCTTCACGGCCGTCAAGACGTCCGCCCCGCACGACATCAAGGACAACGGCACCCCGGACCTGCTGGCCCGGGACGCCCAGGGCGTGCTGTGGTGGACGGACACCGCGTACGACGCCGGCCGGAAGAGTCTCGTCGCGAACGGCGGGCGCGTCCGGGTCGGCGGTGGCTGGCAGGCCTACGATCGGATCGAGGCCGTCGGCGACATCGTCAGCCGTGGCTCCGCCGACTTCGTCGCCCGGGACCGGGACGGCGTGCTCTGGCTGTACACCGGGGCCGGTTTCGGACACGACAGGATCCTCGCGCCCCGTACGCGGATCGGCGGCGGCTGGAACACGTACTCCCGGTTCACCGGCGGCAGCGACCTCACCGGCGACGGCCGCCCCGACCTCGTCGCCACCGACAAGGCCGGTGACCTGTGGCTCCACAAGAGCACCGGCAGCCCCACCGCTCCCTTCGCCGCGCGGAAGAAGATCGGGTACGGCTGGGGGATCTACAACCAGATCACCGTCACGGGGAACATCGGCGGCAACCCGACCGGTGACCTCGTCGCCCGCGACAAGGACGGCGTCCTCTGGACGTACCTCGGCAAGGGCGACGGCACGTTCGCGCCGCGTACGAGGATCGGCGGCGGCTGGGGCGCGTACACCGACACCGTCGGCATCGGCGACGGCGACAAGGACGGCCGCCCCGACCTGTACGCGTACGGGCCGGGCGGCGCCGCCTACTTCTACCCCGGTACGGGTGACTACAAGGCGCCCTTCGGGAGCCGGGTGTCCAGTGGGGCCCTGCTCGGCGACGGCGTCTCGTACAACGGCACCTACTGACACCGCACGCCTGTACGGAAGTTCGGCCCCTTTCCGGTACAACCCCCCGCGCCGATCAAGAGTCTGATCGAAGGACGCACGCACGTTCGCGCGCCGTTCGCAGATCATGGGGGATCTCTTGAGCTCAGCACGCACCTGGGAGCTGAACCAAGCCGCTCGACGGTGTCGGACCGGACCTCACGAAGTGCGGCGCCTTCAAGGTCGTTTGCAAAACCGGCCTGCACGACCACACGAGCAACGGCAGCCGGGACCTGCCGACCCGCGACGCCTCGGGCCGGTTGTTCCGCGACGACACCGTCAGGTACTCGTACGGCTCGGAGGTCTACTCGGCCGGGCGCAAGCAGATCGGCACCGGCCGGCAGATCTACAACCAGCCGGAGTCCGTCGGCAACATCGCGGGCGGTCCGGCCGCGGACGTCGTCGCGCGCGACAAGGACGGCGTCCTCTGGGAGTACCTGGGCAAGGGCGACGGCACATTCGCGCCGCGCACGAGGATCGGCTCCGGCTGGAACGCGTACAACAAGATCACCGGCGGCAGCGACCTCACGGGCGACGGCTGCCCCGACCTCCTCGCCACCGACACCTCCGGCGTCCTGTGGCTCTACAAGAGCACCGGCAACTATCTGGCGCCCTTCGCCGCCCGCGTCCGGGTCGGCGGCGGCTGGGGGATCTACAACCAGATCACCGCCGTCGGCGACATCGCGGGCAGCACGGCCGGCGATCTCGTCGCCCGCGACACCACCGACGTCCTCTGGCTCTACCAGGGCACCGGCACGGGCGCCTTCGCGGGCCGCGTCAGGATCGGCGGCGGCTGGGGCTCCTTCAGCCACCTCGTGGGTGTCGGCGACACCGACGGCAACGGCCGGAACGACCTGTATGCCGTGAGCTCCGCCGGTTCCCGCCTGTACTCCGGTACGGGAAGCGCGACGGCCCGTTCGCCCCGGCCGTCTACACGTCCGTGAACTCGGACGCCTCCTTCTTCAACTCGGTTTTCTGACAGGCACGTCCACCGTCATCCACCGATCCCCTCCTCGGAAAGAGAACACGTGACCCGCATATCCGGCCGCCGGCTCGCCGCCGCCGTCCTCACCCTCGCGACCGTCACCGCGGTCACGGGGACCCTCGTCACCGCCCCGGCCTTCGCGGCGCCCGTGGCGGCCACCCCGCTGGCCGCCACGGCCTCGGTGACGATCCCCGCCGACGCCGAGATCGTCAGCTCCGGCACCACCGGCTTCATGACCTCCCGGCCCGACGGGGCCGGCGGCACAACCCTCTCGTGGACGAACCTCGCCGACGGCACCGTCACCGGCCTTCCGGGCTCGGTCGGCCACAGCAACAATTCGGACGCCGTCGTCACCAGCGACGGCGGCACGTACTACTTCACGGACATGAGCGGCTTGGACGGCGCGGGCACCTTCATGCCCAGCATCAACCTGGCGCAGGCGCTCGGCCCGGAAGCCGTCTTCGTCGGCGCCTCCGGCAACATCCTGTTCGCCACCAAGCCCTACTCCCCCGGCAAGCTGGAGCTGTACCGGGTCGCGTGGGTGAACGGCGTCCTGCAGAAGCAGGTCATCTCGTACGGCAACTGGAACACCGGCTTCAAGGTCATCGGCTCCGCCGCGGGCGAGGCGTACATCCTCGGCAGCGACTTCGACGGCGCGCGCACCCGCTACTTCTCCACGACCTACAAGCTGGCCGGCGGCGGCCAGTTCGGCCTGTACGACTACACCAAGCCCGCGGGCCCCTGGACGGCGAAGACGACCGGCGCGATCTCCCCGGCGTACCAGGCCAGGACCGAGCGCGTGGACACCGCGACCGAGGCCGTCGTGTACACGCGCGCCACCTACACGACGACCAGGTATCCCCTGAGCCTCGACGAGAACCACGTCGTCGCGGGCCTCACCGGCGACTGGCTCCTCCACGGGCTGCCCGGCGGTGCCTCTGCGACCTCGCCGAACCCGGCGTACGCGCTGACCGCCCGCTCCCTCACCGGCACCGGGACGGTCAAGCTCCTCGACCACTTCACGTCCGCCGCCACCGCGCCCGACGGCAGCGTGCTCGTACGCGGCGGCTCCGCCACCGAGGGCGAGGGCCTGTACCGGATCAGCGACTCCGGCGGTACGCCGAGCGTGACCCAGGTGGCGAGTGCGGGCGTGTCCACCCCCGTCCAGCTGACCGGCAGCAGCGTCCCCACGGTCGTCGACCTCGACAAGAACGGCGGCAAGGTCGCCCTGGAGTGGAACCTGTCCCGCCCCAACGTCGACCTCGCCCTGACCCTCACCCACGTGAAGACCGGCAAGACCTACACGGAGCGGGTGCTCTCGGGCTCCTCCACCACCGCCCGGATCACCTGGAGCGGCGTCCTGGAGAACTACTCGGCCAGTGCCCCCAACGGCGACTGGACGTGGTCGGTCGTCGCCGCTCCGGACAACGGCATCGGCAGCCCCGCACACGCCTCCGGCACCTTCAAGGTCGTCCGCCAGGCCAACCCCCACGACCTCAGCGACAACGGCTCGGCGGACATCGTCGCCCGTGACGCCTCGGGCGGGCTGTGGCGGGACGACACCTTCGACTGGCCCGTCGCGGGTCAGATCAAGACCTCCGGCCGCACGAAGATCGGCACCGGCTGGGGCATCTACAACCAGATCGAGGCCGCCGGGAACCTGGCCGGGGGTACGGCCGGGGACTTCGTCGCCCGCGACACCGCCGGCGTCCTGTGGAGCTACCTCGGCACCGGCAACGGCACCCTCGCCGCCCGTACCAAGATCGGCACCGGCTGGGGCGTCTACAACAAGATCGCCGCGGGCTCCGACCTGACCGGCGACGGCCGCCCCGACCTCCTCGCCACCGACACCAGCGGCGTCCTGTGGCTCTACAAGGCCACCGGCATCTGGCAGGCCCCCTACGCGGCCCGCGTCAAGGCGGGCACCGGCTGGAACATCTACAACCAGATCACGGCGGTCGGCAACACGGCGGGCACCTCGGCCGGCGACCTCCTCACCCGGGACACCTCCGGCGTGCTGTGGCTCCACCTCGGCAAGGGCGACGGCACGTTCTCGCCGCGCGTCAGGGTCGGCGGCGGCTGGGGCGTGTTCTCCCAGCTCGTGGGCGCGGGAGACCTGAACAACGACGGCCGCGCCGACCTGATCGGGTACGGCTCGGGCGGCACGTCGGCGTACCTCGGTACGGGAAGCACGACCGCGCCGTTCACCCGGGTCACGACCGATCTGTACGCGGGCGAGGGGACGAAGTTCAACTCGATCTCATAACAACAAGGTTGAGTCGCCGAGTTTCTTCACATCGGCGTACAACCTTTCGAACTCCGCGTGGGTCGTGGGGGGGGGGGGGGCGGGCGGCCCCCCCCCCCCCCACCACCACGACCCCGCGAGAGCGACACCCACCACGTCCCCCACCCCCCCCCCCACCCGCCCCGCCGACCCCCCCCCCCCGGCC